>DASTHG010000042.1:0-10021 GCA_035718325.1 Gemmatimonadales bacterium
CCGCGGGCTCCTCAAGCAAGCGTGCTACGCCCTCCGTCGCGATCTCCAGGCGCCCGAGCTCTTCCGCGGATCGATCCAGCTGCGCCTCAATCCCGCCGTGATCTCGAGCGACGTGGGATCATTCGCCGCCTCCCTGGAGCAGAACGATCCGATCAAGGCGGTTTCGCTCTACACCGCACCATTTCTCGACGGCTTCTACCTGGATGGGGGCGGGGAATTCGAGGCCTGGGCGGAGGCCGAGCGCGCGCGATTGGCGAGCCAATGCCGGGGTGCGTTGGAGGCGATTGCGGCCGCCGCGACCAAACGGGGCGAGCACCGGGAAGCGGTGGACTGGTGGCGACGGATCCTCGCGCTCGACCCGCTGAGCTCCCATGCGGCGCTCGGCCTCATGACCGCCCTGGACCAGGCCGGCGAGCGCGCCGAGGCGCTGCGCTGTGCTGCGGCCTACGGGGAGCTGGTGCGTTCCGAGCTCGGCGCCGATCCGCCGCCTGAGCTGTCCGCGTGGATCGAACAGCACCACCATGTCGCTGGAGTCTCGAAACGCGCGCTCGCGACCCGCCCCGCTCCGGTTGAGCCATTCGCACCTGCGGGCGCCACACCGGTGCGCCGCTCACGTTTGGCGACACGGCGTTGGGGCGTCGCTGTCGGTCTGGTTGCGTTGGCCGGGGCGGGCGTCCTGCTGTTCCGGTCCCGTCCGACTGCGCCGACCGATCCCAATCTGCTGGCGATCGCACCATTCGATGTCCTCGACCCGTCACTGCAAATCTGGCATGAGGGGTTGGTGGACATCCTCTCACGGGACCTCGACGGTGCCGGACCCCTGCGCACCGTCCCGCAGACAGTGGGACTCCATCGTTGGCAAGGACGCGCCGATCGGGTGTCGGCCGAGAGCTTCGGGCACCGCACCGGTGCCGGGCTGGTGGTCTTCGGGAGTGTAGGGAAAGCGAGAGACACCCTCAGCCTCAGAGCAACGGTGCTGGACCTGGTCCGAAACCGAGTGGAGCCAGACCTCGAGGTCAAGGGCGACACGGCCGACATCGGAAACCTGGCCGACTCGCTCGGGCTCAGGATCCTCCAGGTGCTGGGACGCGATCGCCCGATCGCAGCGGTGCGACAGGAAAGGCTCGGTTCCAGATCATTCCCCGCGCTCAAGGCTTTTCTCTATGGCGAGCAGTTTTATCGGCGCGGTCTGTGGGACTCGGCGCTGGTCTATTACGACCAGGCCATCGCCCACGACAGCACGTTCGCGATCGCCTATCGCCACATGCGGGTGGTTCTCGACTGGCACCCCTCGAGCTCGCCTACGTATCGGCCCACGCAGGAATACCTCCGCAAGTCGCTGAGTCTGAACCACGGGCTGTCTCCCAAGGACAGCATGCTGATCGCCGCCGACTCTTTTGAGACCGCGGCCAACGAGGCGACCGATCCGGCCAACCTGATCCGCTTCAGGTATCGCAAGCGTTCCATCCTTGAGGAGGCCGGGCGTCGCTACCCCGGTGACCCCGAGGTGTGGTATGAGGTCGGTGATCAGCAATTTCACGATCCTCCCCCTCTTGGGGGAGTCCCCGCGCCGGCACTCGAAGCCTTCGACCGCGCGATCGCTCTCGACCCGGGGTTCGCACCGGCGTACGAGCATACGGTGGAGCTGGCGCTCCGGTTGAATCGTCCCGACCTTGCGCGAACGTATGCCGCCGCCTACCTGCGTCTCGATCCGACCGACGTCAATGCGCCTGCGATGCGATTATCGGCTCTGCTGCTCGATCCGGAGCGATCGCATATACCGGAGACAGTTCAGATAATCGATAGCATCCCCGCCTGGGTCCTCTTTGACGCCGCTACGAGTCACATCCGCTGGTGGACTGATTCGGGCGAGGCCGCGATCCGGCTGCTGCGAGCACTGAACCTGCAGGGCAGCGCCGTTCACGATGGCTGGGACGCAGCGATGAATCCCCAGTTCCTGGCCTACGAGCTGGTCTACCGGGGCCACTTGCAGGAGGCGTACGCGGTGGATCGCAGCTTACTCCACACGCCGGGCAGGTTGTTCTGGAACTTCTTTGATCCCTTCCGTGCCCTCGCGCTCCTTGGGGCGGTCCCGGAGTCTCTCAGCGCAGAAACCTTTGGACAGGCGCTCGAGCCTGGAAGAGCGTGGTGGATTTCTCCTTACTTCACTGACCGGCGCCTCCAGGGCCTCCCCTGGTGGCTGGCGCGAAGAGACACGGCATCCCTGGCGCGGTTCGTGCGCCGAGCCGAGCGGGAGGCCCGGCTGCAGCGAAACGGGCGTGGCAAGCTCCAAAGTCGCTACCTGCACGCTGCCGCGACCGCCTATCTGGCGCTGGCTCGAGCCGATTCCGTCCGGGCCCTGCGTCTCTTTCAGTCCATTCCGGACACCTTGTGTATTGTCAACGATTGCTCATATGAGAAGCTCATCGAGGCCCGTCTGCTCACCTCGCAGGGAGAGGCTCGACAGGCGGCAGCAATACTGGATCGCTGGGTCTGGAGCGGCGAGGGCCCGCTCTTCGTCCTCGGTGTCATGGAACGCGCCCGGAGCGCTGAGACCCTGGGCGAGCGTCAGAAGGCGATGGACTCGTACCAGTACGTGGCCGATGTCTGGCGCCGAGCCGACCCGGAGCTACAGCACTTTGTGGTCGAGGCGCGGAACGCGCTTGCTCGACTGAGGAGAGAATGACATGGCTGGCGAGGTGTCGCTCCCAAGTGATTTCAGTTGGCGCGCGGTCGGGGATCGGCGATCAGACGCCGCGCCGCGGTGAGGGCACCGTCGCTGCACACACCGGAGGCGATGGTGCGTGCACGGGCAGCCACCTGTGGCTCGAGCGTGTACCCAAGCGCAGCCGTCAGTGAGTCGACGGTCGGTGTGCCGGGTGGGTGCGCGGTTCCAATGCCGAGCTGGTGGACCCGCTGTGCCCAGTAGTGCTGGTCATAATGCTGCGGAATGACCACCTGCGGCGCGCCCGCTCGCGCGGCGGCCGTCGTAGTGCCGGCGCCGCCATGGTGGACCACGGCCGCGACCCGCGTGAAGAGCAACTGCTGGTTAACCTCCCCGATCGCGAGACAGTCCGGCGCGTCGTCCACGAGGGACAACTCGGCCCACCCGCGCGACACGATTGCGCGCCGTCCCAGCGCTCGAGCGCACGCGATCATCACTCGGCTCACATCTGCCGGTGCCCGGATGCTGCCGAAGCCGAAGTAGACGGGTGGTTCGCCGGCTCCGAGGAACGCCTCCAGCTCGGCGGCGAGGGGACGCTCATCCGGCAGGATCCAGGCGCCGGTCTGGTAGACGGCGTCGTCCGAAGCATCGGGCCAGGGTCCCAATGTCACGTCGGCCGCAAGCCACGGCCGGTCGGTCAGCACGTAGCCACGGACATCACTGATCGGCGGCAAGCCGAGTAAGGACCGCTGCGTGTTGATCAACGGACCCCACGTGTCGTTCCAGCGCCTGGCGTCCTGCAACCAGAGCTCGCCGTAGTCGTTCATCGCAGGCACCGGCTTGTCGCCGAGCGCGGCGAGCACGGGTGGCGCGTGATGTCGTGACGGCAGCACCGCGGGACAGTAGGCGGCGAAGCAGTAGGGGATGCCGAGGCGTTCAGCCACGGATGGCGCGGCGACCTGCAGCGCCGTCGCTCCCACCAGTATGTCGCAGCCTGTCGCGGCAACCGTGATCGTTTCGAACTGCGCCGTCACGGTTCCTTCTATCATCTGGCGCCGCTGCTCGGGAGTGATGGGCGTGGCCATGGACGGAGCGGCCTTCCCGGTCGAGCGCAGCTCCGGTCCGATGGGGGTGACCGACATTCCCAGCCCCTCGATCCACTCCCGGAAGTCCGGAGGGACGCACAACCGGACTTCCTGGCCCAGCGCCACGAGCTGCGACGCCAGCGCGACCAGTGGCTGGACGTCGCCACGCGACCCGATCGTGGACAGCACTACCCGCATGCGAGCTCCCCATAGGTAGGACGCACCGTTTTACCGCCTGGGCGCGGATGGTCAAGAGTGGCCGTTCTGCGGCGCGCATAGCGGGGTCGGCGCCCGAGCCGTAAGTTGCAATGGCGTTCCGGATCGTCCCCCAACTCGCCGCCCACGTTTCGGACCAGATTCCGTTCCATGACCGCTCCAACTCCACCGTGCCGGCTCGTGATCTCGGCCGCAATCGCGCCCGTGCTGCTCTGGGTGCCACTCGCCGCCCAGCACTTCCACCGCCTCCCCGCCACACCGCACACCGTCGCCTGGGGTTACTACAGCGCCGCAGCGCTGCCGGTGCTGCGCATCGCCTCGGGCGACACGTTGGAAGTCGAGACGCTCATCACCAATCGTCCCGACCGTCTCGAAGCCGCGGGCGTGGTACCGGGGGACGTGCAGCAGTCGCTGCGCGACATCGTCGCCCAGGACTCAGACCGCGGGCCAGGCGGGCACATTCTCACCGGACCGGTCTACGTCGAAGGCGCCGATTCGGGGGACGTGCTCGAGGTGAGAATCCTCCGCATCGATCTCGCCATCCCGTATGGCTACAACGGCTGCGCCGGATTCCTGCCAGCCAACTGCGATACCACACAGCGCACGCGCATCATTCCACTGGATCGCAAGCGCATGACGGCGCAGTTCGCGCCCGGGCTCGACCTCCCGCTGCATCCGTTTTTCGGCAGCATGGGTGTCGCCCCGCCGCGTGACTCGGGGCGTGTCTCGAGCAACCCGCCCGGGATCCATGCCGGCAACATGGATAACAAGGAGCTGGTGGCGGGGACGCGGCTCTTCATTCCGATCCACACCGCCGGAGCGCTGTTCGAGATCGGCGACGGCCACGCCGTCCAGGGTGACGGGGAAGTGGACCAGACGGCGATCGAAACGTCGCTCGTCGGCCGGCTGCAGCTCATCGTTCGCAAAGACCTGCACCTCACCTGGCCACGCGCCGAGACCAAGACGCATGTCATCACCATGGGGATGGACAAGGATCTCACCAGGGCCACGCAGATCGCGGTGCAGCAAGCGATCGACTATCTCGCGGAGGCTCGGGGCTGGTCGAAGATGGAAGCGTATCGCCTGGTCAGTGTCGCCTGCGACGTGCGCGTCACCGAGCTGGTGGACGGCAACGTCGGCGTACACGTGATGATTCCGAAATCGATCGTGGGGAAGTCGGCTTTCTAAAGGAGTGTTTGTGATGTGGCTTCGCACGGTGAGCCTGCTCCTCGTTACGGCGTCGCCCGCCGTCGCCCAGTCACGCGACACGCTGCTCTCGGCGCTCAAGGAGCCCGGGCTTGCCGGGTTCGCGCCGCTCGTGCCGCCGCCTCCCGGTCACCCCGTGCTGCTGCGTCCCGATCGCGTCTTCGACGCCGGCGGTGAAACCACCCACGCCGGGTGGGTCGTGCTCGTCCAGGGCGACAGCATCACCGCCGTGGGGCCCGCCGACGCCGTCCGCGCGCCCAGCGGCACCGAGACGATCGTGTTGCCGGGACTGACGCTCCTCCCCGGGCTGATCGACGCGCACTCGCACGTCTTTCTGCACCCCTACAACGAAACGTTGTGGAACGACCAGGTGCTGAAGGAACCCGTAGGCTATCGCGTGGTGGAGGCGGTTCTGCACGCGCGCAACACGCTGCTGCAGGGCTTCACGACGTTGCGAGATCTGGGGACGGAGGGCGCGGGGTTCGAGGACGTTTCGTTGAAACGGGCGATCAACGAAGGACTGATTCCTGGCCCGCGGCTCGTGGTTTCCACCCGCGCCATCGTGGCGACGTCGAGTTATGGTCCCGGGCCGCGCGGCTTCCGTCCCGATCTGGACCTTCCACAGGGCGGTCAGGCGGTGAGCGGCGTCCCGCAAGTGCTCGAGGCGGTGCGCGAGCAGGCCGCTCGCGGCGCCGATTGGATCAAGGTCTACGCCGACTACGGACGGGGACCGGGTGGCCAGAGCGTCCCGACGTTCAACCAGGACGAGCTCAACGCGCTCGTGTCGGAGGCGCACTCGTCGGGGCGGCCGGTGGCGGCGCACGCCACCACGCCCGAGGGGATGCGGCGCGCGATCCTTGCCGGCGTCAACACCATCGAGCACGGCTTCGGCGGCACCGACTCGGTGTTCCGGTTGATGGCTCAGCGGGGCGTTGCCTATTTGCCGACGCTCACCGCGGAGGAAGCCTACTCCGAGTATTTCGACGGCTACGTTCGCGGACAGCCACCGACGGCGAGCATGCGCGAGGCCGCGCAGGCGTTCCAGCTCGCGCTCAAGAACGGGGTCACGATCGGATGTGGCAGTGACGTCGGCGTGTTCACGCACGGGACGAACGCGCGCGAGCTCGAGTGGATGGTGAAGGACGGCATGCGCCCGGCCCAGGCGCTGCTCGCCGCGACCGCCGTGAATGCGAGGATCCTGGGGTTGGAGAAGCTGATCGGTCGGGTCGCGGTCGGCCTGCGGGCCGATCTGGTCGCTGTCGCCGGGGATCCGACGCAGGACATCGCCGCGACGAGCCGGGTGCGGTTCGTCATGAAAGACGGCGTCGTGTATCGGACGCCTTAAGCCTTCGGAGGAGTTTCTCCGGGGTCACTGCGCGGGCTCCACGAGAGCCGCACCAGGACCGCGAGGGCGAGGCTGACGATTGCGATCGCTACGATCGATGCGAGTACGCCTACCGCTTGCTTCAACATCCTGCTCCCGGGGCTCAGGACACTTCGCTGCGACGTGTCGATAAAGAACACCCGGAGAAGGGCAGGTAACGTGCCAGGCCTCGAAACGCCGCGACGAAGCGCTATGTGACGCGTGGGGTGATGCCGGCTACGCGGAGGTTGGTAACCGCCGTCACAGATGTGTGTCGCTACGACGTTTTCAGCTCGTAGAGCTGCCGGTAGCGATTGCTCGACTCCACCAGCTCCTGGTGCGTTCCTGCCGCCGAGATGCGCCCGTCCTCGAGCAGCAACACCTGATCGGCGTCCGCGATCGACGGCAGATCGTGCGTGATCATGATGACGGTCTTGCCCGACATCAGACGGTCGAGCGCTTCGCGCACGTAGCTCTCACTCTCCACGTCGAGTCCCGTCATCGGCTCGTCGAGAATGAGGATCGGCGCGTTGCGGATTAGTGCTCGCGCGATCGCGATGCGCTGGCGCTGGCCTCCAGAAAGCGTCGCCCCCCGCTCGGCGATGACGGTGTCGTAGCCGTCTTCCATGTCCTGGATGAATGCGTCGGCGTTGGCCGCCCACGCGGCGGATTCGATTTCGACGTCGGAGGCCTCGGGGCGGCCGTAGGCGATGTTCTCGCGCACCGTCGCGCCGAACAGGATCGCCTGCTGCAGCACGAGGCCGACGTGGCGGCGCAGCGACTTGATCTGGTAATCCTTGATGTCGCGGCCGTCGATGCGGATGACGCCGCTTTGCGGCTCGTACAGCCGCAGGATCAGGGAGACGATCGTGGACTTGCCCGCTCCCGACGTTCCCACGAGCGCCAGGCGTTGGCCCGCCGGCACGGTGAACGACACCTCGCGCAGCACCTCGCGTCCGTCCCCGTAGTCGAACGACACCCGGTCGAACACGATCGTGCCCTTCACGTCCGTTGCTTCGATCGCTCCCGGGCGATCCACGATCTCCGGCTCGATCTCGAGCACTTCCGAGACGCGCTCCGCGCTCGCCATCGCCTTGGAGAAATCGGTCGAGAGCGACGCGAGGTTCTTCAATGGTTTGTACAGGCTGTTGAGATACGACACGACCAGCACCAGTGCTCCCGGCAGCATCGAGCCACGCAGCACGAGGAGCGCGCCGAACAACACGGCGGCCGCGGTCCCGATCGCCGTGATGAGCTCCGAGGAGCGCCCTGCGGCCGCCCCCATCCGGGCCACCCGGATGCTCTCGCGCACCGTCTCGGCGGTGACCTTGTCGAACCGGCGCATCTCGTGCGTCTCACGCGCGAATGCCTGGACCAGAGGCACCGCCGAGAGCACCTCGCCCATGCGGGCGGCGACCTGGCCCTCCTGCTTCTTCTGCGTCTTCACGGAGATCTTGGTCTTGCGGTACACGTGGAACAGGCTGTAGCCGAGGAACGGCATCGTCGCGAGGGAAATCAATCCGATCCGCCAATCGACGGTAAACAGGATCACGAGCATACCCAGCACGGTCAGGAGCTGCGATGTGAACTTCAGGAGCGAGTCCGCGAACCAGTCCTTCAGGGTGTTCGTATCGCCGGCGATCTTGGTGAGGAGATCGCCCGAGCGGGACTTGGTGTGAAACGAAAGGGACAGGCTCTGTAAGTGGACGAACAGCTCCCGGCGCAGGGCGTAGACCGTGCGGTAGCCGACCGAGGAGGTAATGAACGTCTGGAAATAGGAGCAGACGCCCGCGACGAGCGAGATCAGCACGATGCTCACGCAGGCGGCGACGATGAATGGCACCGTACTGTCGACCATGAGCGGCTGCAGGAATCGCAGGGACTGCGGCAGCTCCTTGTGCAGCAGCCCGTGGTCGAGGATCAACTTCAAGGGCCATGGCTTGGCGAGCTCGGCGAGGATGCCACCGATGGTACACAGCGCCGCGATCGCCAACGGACCCTTGGCTTCCCCCAGGTGGGTCATGAAGAACTGGCGGAATCGCGTGCGACCGGTCGTGGAAGGCATGCGGAACGATGGGACGACCACGGGTATCGCCGCAACCCGAAGGCCGATTTTACGAGATTCTGACGCATGCGCAGGCGGCGCCTCCGCCTGCGATCCGGGTCCAGTTGCAACTTCGGGCTGCCCGTATTCGTCCTATACGCATGCCGCTCGCCTTGCTCTTGGGCCTGGCCGCCCTCCAAGGGCCCAGTTCGAAGCCCAAGCCGGACCCCGCGCCGCCCACCAGCGTCGCCGCGACCCGGACCACCGTTCCTCCCGTCATCGACGGCAAAGACGACGACGCGGTATGGCACCAGGCCCCGCGCATCACACAGTTCCGCGTGTTCCGTCCCACCGATGGGGCCACGCCCAAGTTTCAGACTGAAGCACGCGTCGCCTACGACAACCACAATCTCTACGTGTTCGTGCGGGCGTTCGACCCGCATCCCGACAGTATCGTCGCCCTCCTGGCGCGGCGCGACGTGATGACCCCCAGTGACGTGATCAGCATCTTCATCGATTCCTATCACGACCGCCGCACCGGATACGAGTTCGACGTCAACCCGGCGGGCGTGAAAGTCGATGCCGCCATCTTCCAGGACGGCAACGAGGACATGGCCTGGGACGGCGTGTGGGAGGTCGGCACTCGTATCGACTCGCTTGGGTGGACGGCGGAATTCCGCTTTCCGCTATCCCAGCTGCGCTATGCCGACGGTAAGACCACGTTCGGCTTTACCGTGGCGCGGCAGGTGGAGCGCAGCGGCGAGAAGGTGAGCTGGCCCCCGTACCACACGTCCCAGCCAGGGATCGCCTCCCAGCTGGGCGAGCTGACGGGGCTCGACGACCTCGCCGCGCCCAAGCGCACCGAGCTGTTGCCGTACCTCGTCACCAAGAACGTCTCCGTGCCGACGGCGACCGGCTTCGATCGCGGCCAGCGTCTGACCGGTGGCGCGGACTTCAAGGTCGGCATCGCGTCGAATCTCACGCTCACGGGCACCGTCAACCCGGACTTCGGCCAGGTCGAAGCCGATCCCGCGGTGTTGAACCTCACGGCGTTCGAGTCGTTCTTCCCGGAAAAGCGCCCGTTCTTCGTCGAGGGAAACGGGCTGTTTCAGTTCAACGTCAACTGCAGCGCGGTGAACTGCAACAGCGAAGAGCTGTTCTATTCGCGCCGCATCGGCCGCGCGCCGCAGCTCGCCTCGGGCGGCGACCTCGAGGCCCCCAACGCCACGACGATCATCGGAGCGGGGAAGCTCACCGGGCGGCTGCCATCGGGATTCGCCATCGGTGTGATCGACGCCGTGACGCAGCACGAGACAGGCGCCGGCGGGCTCACCGTCGAGCCGGCGAGCAACTACGCCGTGGTGCGGGCGACGCAGGACTTTCACAACGGCGGCAGCGGCATCGGCGTGATGTTCACCGGAGTCAATCGCAGCACCGACTCG
>DASTHG010000043.1:0-3635 GCA_035718325.1 Gemmatimonadales bacterium
CCGGTCGGCGTGGCGTAGAACACGTGGGAGCGCTCGGCGAATCGTTGCCAGATGGCGCGCGGGTCCGTCTCCACCACCGCGTCTTCTCGAGTGGGGACGCCGAGCGATTCGAGCGGGACGCCGTGGGCGTAGAGCATCCGCAGGATGTAGTGGTCGGGTGTGACGATGAGGGACGCGGGATCCGGGAACGACTCGTTGTCGGCCAGGAGGCGGGCTTCGACATGGCCGTGGGGGGAGACGATCGGCAGGGCCCGCGTCTCCTCGTAGAGGGCGCGCGCGACACGCCGCACGGAGGGCTCGGGGTCGAAGCCGCGGTCCTCGTGCGGCGTGGCGAAACTCATCTACACGACCGGCATCCAGCCCGGGGCGTACTCCCGCTGCCACTGCTTCATGGCATCCGCGTCGTCGACGATGTGGCCGGCCGCATCGATGCGGAGCGCGCGTCCCGTGCTCTGCGCGATGTTGCCGAGGTGGCACAACAGCACGCTCTTCGCTCCTTCGGCGATCGGCTGGTGTAGCGCGGCGCCGGTGCGCACGGCGTCGATGAAGTTGGCGATGTGCATCCCCGTCATTTCGTCGTCAGCGACGAGGTTCAACGGGTCCGCCGGCTTGGCGGCCGCCACCTGCCGGATCACCTGTCCCTTCTGGTCGTACACGACGTACCCGTCGCGATCGACTACCACGCTCCCACCTGTGCCCAGCACCGCCACGCCGCGCGAGCGTCCGAAGGTCTCGAGCCCGTTGCAGCTCTGGCCCTGCCAGATGATGGTCTTCCCGCCCGCGAACTCGAACGTCACCTCCTGGGTGTCCGTGAACTCCCAGTCGTCGTCGAACTGGTAGCGCCCACCGGTCGAGGCCACCTTGGTGCAGGTGTCGACGCCCAGGGCCCAGCGGCTCACGTCGATCTCGTGGGTGCCATTGTTGCAGATCTCACCCGTGCCCCAGCGGTGGAACCAATGCCAGTTGTAGTGGATCACGTTGTCGCGATACGGCGTGCGCGGCGCGGGGCCCTGCCACAGCTCGTAGTCGAGATTGGCCGGGACCGGCGCTTCCTTGCCGTGCCCGATCGTGCCGCGGGTATTGGCGTACCAGGCGCGCGCCAGATAGGGCTGCCCGATGAGACCTTCCTTGAGCGCCTGGATGAGCGCGATGGTGTGTGCCGCCGAGCGCTGCTGCGTCCCCATCTGAACGGCCCGCCCGTACTTCTGTTGCGCGGCGACGATCAGCTCCCCCTCGCGGGCGTTGTGGCCGCACGGCTTCTCGACGTAAACATGCTTGCCGGCCTGGAGCGCGAGGATCGCGGCCGGCGTGTGCCAGTGATCGGGCGCCGCGATCACCAGCGCGTCGACGTTCTTGTCGTCGAGCGCGCGCCGGAAGTCCCCGATGGCTTTGGGGGGACTGGCCTGGAGCGGGCCGACCGCGGCCGCGGCCTTGGCGAGGACCTGGGAGTCGACGTCGCAGAGGTAGGCGACGGTTGCGTTGGGCGTGCGCGCGAATCCTTTGGCGAGAACGGATCCCCGTCCGTTCAATCCCATGACGGCAACGACGACTTTCTCCGACGCCGAGCGGCCGAACCCCCACGAACGCACACCCGACGTCGCCAGTCCCACTCCAGCAGCGGACACCGTCTGCACGAATTTGCGGCGCTTCATAACGGCCTCACCTTGATGTTGCGGAAGTACACTTCGTCGTTGTGGTCTTGCAGGATGATGTGGCCGCCTTCCGTGCGACGCTGACCAAACCACGGAAAGGGGTGAAACTTGCTCGCCGCCAGCGCGGAATCCATCTGCGGGGTGCCGAGCTCGAACACGACGACGCGCGCGCCGTTGAGCCAGTGCTCGCCATGGTTGCCGCGGAAGATGATCCGCGACTGATTCCATTCGCCCACCGGCTTGAGATGCTTCGCCGCATTGGGGGCAACGAGATCGTACAGCGCCCCGGCCCGGTGCGTGGGGAGCTTGCCGTCGGGGTGCCGGTCATCGTCGAGCATCTGGTACTCGAAGCCCAGCGCGGCGTGGTTCGGCGCGTTCTGCACGGACAGCGCTTCGGAGACGTTGTACTTGACGCCGCTGTTGGCGCCGGGGGTGACCTTCCACTCCCAAGACAGCTCGAAGTCCTGAAAGACATCGACGGTCATGAGGTCGCCGCCCACGAGCGGCTGGCCGTCGGCGAGCTTGGGAACGTTGCCGCTCGCGATCTTCTTGATCGTCCCGTCGACGACCGTCCAATGCGCGGAGGGGACGGTGTCGTATCCCAGGCCGCGCCATCCCGTGAGGGTCTTGCCGTCGAACAGCAGCCGCCATCCGGCCGCTCGTTCGGCGTCGGTGAGCTGATTGAGAGCAGCCGATGCGGTGGTCTGCGCGGCGAGCGACCCAGCGCAGACGGCGAGCGCGAGAAGCCAGTAACGAGGAGTCGTCATGGAGGCTAAACTACGAATCATGACCACAAGGCGCGAGTTCCTCGAAACGTCGGCCGCCATCCTCGCAGCGACTGCGTTACCTGGTGTGACAGTATCGAGCACGCGCCTCCCCATCGGCTTCTCCACTCTGGGGTGCCCAAAGTGGGACTGGCCCCAGATCCTAGACTTCGCCGCCGCCCACGGGTACGCCTCCATCGAGCTGCGCGGGATCCTCGACACGATGGACCTTCCCCGGTGCCCCGAATTCGCTCCCGACCGTCTCGCCCGGACGAAGGCCCAGCTCGCCCAGCACGAGCTCGTGATCTCCGACCTCGGCAGCTCGGCGAACATGCACGAGATGGACGCTGCCAAGCGAGACGCCGCGCTCGCGGAAGGGCGCCGCTTTATCGACCTCGCGCAGGCGCTCGGCGCGCCGTACGTGCGGGTGTTCGGCAATCAGTACGTGCCGGGGGTGCCACGCGACGAGATGCTGGCGCACATCGCGCGCGGGTTGCGCGAGCTCGGGGATTACGCCCAGGGCAAGAGTGTGACGGTCCTGATCGAGTCGCATGGTGACTTCACCGACTCTCCCTCGCTCCAGGCGCTGCTCGAGCGTGCCGCCTCGCCCAACGTCGCGCTGCTCTGGGACGCCCACCACACCTACGTTTCGGGAAAGGAAGAGCCGGAAGAGACCGTGAGCCGGCTGGGGAAGTACATCCGGCACACCCATCTCAAGGATTCGGTGCCGGCCGGGAACGACCGGCGCTACGTACTCACCGGCACGGGCGACGTGCCCGTCCGGCGCCAGGTGGAAGCGCTCAAGAAAATCGGGTATCGCGGGTTTTACAGCTTCGAGTGGGAGAAACGCTGGCACCCGGAGATCGAGGAGCCCGACGTCGCGTTCGCCCAATACGCCACGGTGATCAGCCGGTATCTACAGGGAAGTTGACATCACGACCGGCGCGTGGTCGCTGGTGCCGACATCCGCCTGGACGACGCAGGCGGTCGCACGCGCAGCCAGAACCGGTGACGCCAAGAGATAATCCAGCCGCCAGCCGATGTTGCGCGCCCGCAGGTCGCGCCACGGCGCCCACCACGTGAACAGATTGGCATTGTCGGGATCGAGCGTTCGCCCGACGTCCACGAGCGGCGATTCGAGCAGCGTCGCGAACAGGGCGCGCTCCTCGGGCCGCTGGCCGATCGCGTTGGGTTTGCGCTCCTTGGGATGCACGTCCAT
>DASTHG010000044.1:0-2494 GCA_035718325.1 Gemmatimonadales bacterium
GCCCGCGCCGCTTCGATCGCCGCGTTCAGCGCCAGCAGGTTCGTCTGGTAGGCGATGTCCTCGATGATCGAGATCTTCTCGGCGATGGTGGTCATCGCCGCCATGCTCTGGCGCACCGCCTCGCCCGAGCCTTCGGCGTCCCGCGCCCCCTGGAGGGCCATCTGCTCGGTCTGGCGGGCGTTCTCGGCGTTTTGCGTGATCGAGGCGCTCATCTCTTCGAGCCCCGCGGTCGTCTCCTCAACGGACGCCGCCTGCTCGCTCGTGCCCTGGGACAGCGACTGGGCCGTGGAGGCGACCTGCCCCGACGCGGCGGACAGGGCATCGGCGCCGGCCCGGACCTGGGTCATGGTCTCGCGCAGGCGCAGCGACATCTCGCCCAGCGCCCGCTCGAGCTGCCCGATCTCGTCCCTGCGCGTTGCGGCTTGCTCGTCGGTGCGCGACAAGTCCCCCTGGGCGATACGCCGGGCCAGTACCACGGCACGCGCGAGCGGCACGGCCACACCGCGCGCGGTAACAATCGACAGGGTGACGAGCCCACCGAGGGTGAGCAGCGCCACGATGGACGCCCAGCGAATCGACGACGCGGACCGGCGCTGCGCGGCGGTGAAGGCCGCCGCGATCGCCGCTTCGTCACTTTGTGCAGCCGCGTCGAGCTCCCGTTTCAACCGCGCATAGCTCGCCCGCAGCTGCTCCAGATCCGGCCCAAGCGACGCGACGCCGTCTCCGGTGATGAGGCGCTGGCTCGTTCCCTGGGCGAGCGCGTAATAGGTGTCGAAGTGCGCCTGCAGCGTGTCGAGCTGCTCCGCGCGCAGCACCGGATTGCTCCGGCCGGTCCGCAACGCGCGACGAAAGTCGGCGGCCAGCGAATCGACGGAACGCACGGCGTCGGCATCACGGGCCGCCACGGCGTCCTGCAGGCCGCGTCCCACCGCCGTGAGCCGACCCTGGAGCTCGTGCATCAGCTCCACCGCCGGGTAGTGGCCCGTCCGGATGCGCGTGAGGGTGCGCAAATCACTGCGCCCCATCCACGCGATCGTTGCGACGGCCAGCCCGAGCGCGACAGCGGCCAGGGCTGGTAGCGCCAGAATGCGGTGTGCCACCTTCAGCGTCGGCATCAGTCGAGTGCGCATCTGGTCAACGCGTGATCGTGATCGGTTTCAGATCCGGCGTCAGCCGGGCCCCGGCGGACACGTACCCGATGGCGTTGGGATGCCGCCGTACGTAGCTCATGACTTCGCTGTCCGACGATTCGGCCGGCGGTGGCGACGCCTTACCCTGGAACACCATCTGCTCCCAGTAGACCGAGATGTCCGTCGGGCTCTTGTGGTGGATTTCCCGGATGAACGCCGCCCGGGCTGGAGATTCTCCGCCCGGTTCCACCGGCAACACCTGCTGGCCGTTGAACGACCAGGTCGTGGTCTTCGCCAGGAACAGGCGCGACAGCTCCTGCTGCGACAGCAGTCCGACCGGGTTGTCGGCGTTCACGATCACCCGGTAGGGGCGGGCATCGCCCGCCCCCTGAGCCGGTAGCCGGACGGCGCCCAACGCCGCCAGCGTGATCACTACGAGTGCAACGTGTTTCATGACGGCATCTCCGTGAAGTCGGTCGTCGTCGTCCCGGGCAACGCCTGCTGCTCGTCGGTCGTGAGGACCCGATCGGTGTTGAGCAGCAGGATGAAGCGTTTGTCGGACCGGCCCAGCCCCTGCAGCCAGTCGCTGCGCACGCCAGTCCCGAAATCCGGCGCCGGCTCGATCGTGTCCGGTGCCAGCTCGGCTACCTGACTGACGCGGTCGGCCGCGATCCCCATCACCGTGCGCTGGCCGTCGCGCTGCAACTCGACGACGACGATGCAGCTGCGCCGAGTCACCGGGCTCGGGATCCTCCCGAACTTCACGGCCAGGTCGACCACCGGGACGACGCTGCCGCGCAGATTGATCACGCCACGGATGAAGCGTGGTGCGTTGGGCACCGTGGTCACGGTGTCGTACTCGATGATTTCCTTCGCCTGCAGAATCCCGACGCCGTACTCCTCGTCCCCGACGCAGAACGTCAGGTATTGGGTCTGCAGCGGCTCCGCTACGATGCTGGTCATGAGCGCTCCCTAAAACCTGGTGAAGTGGGGGGCGTCGCTCTCGACCAGTGCGGTCGCGACCCGGTTCGTGCCGTGGCCGTTGCCGCCGTGACCGTTGCCGCTCTTGTGCTCCGACGTCGCCACCGGCACCCGCGGCACGCTCACTTCGTGATGCGCCGCGACGTTGGAAACCCGGAAGAACGCCACCAGCTGCTGCAGCGCTTCGGCCTGCGACGACAACTCCTCCGCCGTGCTCGCCAGCTCCTCCGAGGCCGACGCCGCCCGCTGCGTCACCTGGTCCACCTGCGTCATCGCCTTGTTGATCTGGCTCACCCCGCTCGCCTGCTCGCGCGACGCCGCCGCCACCTCCTGCACCAGCTCCGCCGTCCGGCGGATCGCCGGCACCAGCTCCGCCAGCCGCT
>DASTHG010000045.1:0-11306 GCA_035718325.1 Gemmatimonadales bacterium
TGCACCTGGCTCAGCATCGCCGAGGTCGAGGGCGTGGTGTCCTCGTCCGCCGTCGCGCGGCGGACCCAGCCGATGCTGGCTACCGCCACGGCGACGAGCAGGATCAGCCCGCCCTGCAAGCGCAACCGACGTGAAGCGCGCATACCCCTCCTGATTGAAGTCGCGACGGCCGAGAGTTCAGCTGCGGCGCCAATCACCGCGGCTCCCACCCGTCTTCTCGAGCAGCCGGATCGCCATCATCTCCATCTGTCGATCGGCGCTCTTCACCATGTCGTAAACCGTCAGGAGGGCCACCGAGACTGCGGTCAGCGCCTCCATTTCGACACCCGTCTTGCCCGTGGTTCGCACGGTGGCCTGGACCCGGACGCCGGGAAGACCATCGTCGAGGCTCGCCCGAACGGCGATGTGGTCGAGCCCCAGCGGATGACACATCGGGATCAGCTCAGCGGTCCGCTTGGCCGCCATCGTACCGGCGATCTGGCTCACCGTGAGGACATCGCCCTTGGCGACGGCTCCGTCCGCCACCAGGCGGAAGGCCTCGGCGGACATCCTGATCGCGCCATCGGCGGTCGCGGAGCGGAGCGTTTCGGCTTTCCCCCCCACGTCCACCATGCGGGCGCCGCCAGCGCCATCGAGGTGCGTCAGCTCCGTCACGTCGCCGCCAGATCGGCAGACAGTACGGCCGTCAGGAGCTGTGGATTCACGTTCCCCTGGGCTCGCTCCCTGGCCTCCAGTACCAGGGCAATCGCTTCGGCAATTCGCGCCGTATCCGCGCCAGTCTTGGCTTCGCGCCGCAGCCGCTCCACCAGGCCGTCCAGCATGTCGGTGAAGCCGCCCCTGGCCTGAAAGGGGGCCTGGCGCAGGGCCGTCGCGTAGCGATCGGCCGACGCCCCACGCAGTGCGTTTTGAAACGCTTCGGCGGCGTCCCAGCCACCACCGGATGCCGCGGGTAGCTGGGCAAGAAGCCTGCCGATACAACCCTCGGCTTGGGCCACAGCCCGAGCTTGATTCTTCAGGTCCGGAAGCTCTGCCTGTGCGAATGATGTTACGACACTGTCCGGAAGCGAGAGGACACGTGTGCGCACAATGCGAGAGAGGACCGTAGGCAACAGTTTGTCAGGCTCCGCAGCGGTCAGGATCAGCACGGTATCAACCGGAGGCTCCTCGAGCGCCTTGAGTAACGCGTTGGCTGCCTCGGGGTTAGCCTGCTGCGGGATGAGCCGTTCGGCATCCCCAACGACGAAAACCTTACGCTTACCCATGGCTGGAGTAAGGCTGATTCGCCTCAGCAATAGTCGCGCGGCCGCAACACTGTGGTTCGCCAGGCCCGAAATTGGGCCGTAGAGCGGCCGCTCACGTCGCACTGCCAACTCATCCGCCAGCGCCCCCTCCACCACCTCAACCTGCTTGTCCGCATCTCCTGTCTTCTTGGAGGGCTCGAGGGGGATGACCCAATGGAGGTCGGGGTGGCTGAGGTTCTCCGCCATCCTGCACGACTGGCACTTGCCACAGGGCTCGCGCCCCTCATTCTCGCACAGGATCAGCTGACCCAACCACAGTCCGAGCCGTTGTTTCCCCACCCCCCGCGGGCCGTGCAGCAGGATCGCCTGGGGGAGTCGTCCGGCACGAACCGCCTGCGACAGGCGGTCCCGGATGGCATCATGACCGTATAAAGGGCGAAGACTCATGGTCGTCAATCTACCTAGACCCCAGTCAATCGCCGACTCAATTGAATGCAACTCGTTGATTGATAATCGCTTCTGGCGTCAGGAAGGGGCTTGTGATGGTGTAAGCAGCTGGGCGGTAATGCATTACAGCTGAATGTGAGTAAGCGCTCACTTTTTCTACGGTGTCGCGAGCACCTCCCTGACCTTCCGGATCAATTCCTCCGGAGAGAACGGCTTTTGGAGGAACGCGGTTCCTGATTCCCGCACGCCTTCCCGAACCGACGCGTCGTCGGTGTACCCGGAGCAGAATAAGACGCGCAGCGTGGCGCGTTGCTGCGCCAGGCGTCGCGCCAGCTCGGGCCCGCCCATTCCCGGCATCACGACGTCGGTCACGAGCACGTGAATCGGTCCGGGATGGCCCAGCGCGGTCGCCATCGCGGCGGCTCCGTCCGCCGCGGCGAGCACGCAGTAGCCGCTTGATTCGAGGGCGCGACGGGCGAATTGGTGCACTGCGGTCTCGTCCTCGACGAGCAGGACAGTCTCGGAGCCTCGCGCGGGCGTCTGGGGCGTGGGCGTTGCCTCGGCGACCGGGAGGGGCTCGCTCGCCTCGGGGAGGTACACGCGTACGGTAGTTCCCTTCGCGGTTTCCGAGTCGACGTAGATGTAGCCGCCGTTCTGCTTGACGATGCCGTACACGGTCGCGAGGCCCAGTCCGGTCCCCTTGCCCAGCTCCTTCGTCGTGAAGAACGGCTCGAACAGGTGGGTCCGTGCTTCCGGGGTGAGTCCACTCCCGGTGTCCGAGACCTCGAGGTGGACGTAGCGCCCTGGTGGAGCCGGGGGATCGTTCTCCGGCTGGACGGGACCAAGGACGACGGCGGCCGTCCGAACGACGATGCGGCCGGCGTGGGGGAGGGCGTCACGCGCATTCACGACGAGGTTGAGCACGACCTGCTCGAACTGTCCTGCATCGCTCTTCAGCGCGAGGGGGCCGGTCCCGAGGTCCATCACGAGGTCGATGTCCTCGCGGATCAGCCGCCGCAGCATCGAATCGAGCGAGCGCAGGGTCTCGTTCATGTCGATGACCTTGGGCGTCACCACCTGGCGACGGCTGTACGCGAGCAGCTGGCGCGTCAGATCGGCGGCGCGCAGCCCGGCGCGCCGGATCTCCTCCAGGTCTTGCCGCACGACGTGCGACGGCTCGACTTCACGCAGCGCGAGCTGCGCCGACCCGAGAATCGCGGTGAGCAGGTTGTTGAAGTCGTGGGCGATGCCGCCGGCGAGCCGGCCGACCGCTTCCATTTTTTGCGCCTGCCGCAGCTGCGCCTCGAGCCGTCGCTGCTCCGTCACATCGCGTGCCAGGACGAGATTGGCTTGCCGTCCGCCAAAATCGATGGTGTGGGACACTACTTCGGCTTCGAGCAGGCTGCCGTCCTTACGCTGGTGGATCCAGTTGCTCGTCGCTTCGGACAGCTTCAGCCGCCTCGCCTCGGCCGGTGGCCAGAGATCGAACACCGTCATGCGCAGGAACTCGTCGTCGCTGTAGCCGTAGCGGGCGATCGCAGCCTGATTGACAGCCAGGAAGCGGTACGTCTCGAGATCGTAGACGTACATGGCCTCGGCGTTGGACTCGAACAGCATGCGGTACTTCTGCTCGTTCTCGAGCAGTTGGCGCTCGAGCCGGCGCCGCTCCGTCACATCGCGCGACAAGATCAGGCGCGCCCGCCGCCCGGCGAACTCGATCGAGTCGGCCAGGATCTCCACATCGATGATGGTGCCGTCTTTGCGGCGGTGATGCAGGCCGGTGCGGGTCGCGGCGAGGTCACGCGGCTCGCTCAGCAACACTGCGAGCGACGGGTGGTCCATCGCCGGGTGGAGGTCGTAGACCGTCATCGCGAGCAGGTCGGCCTCGGTGTAGCCGTAGCTCGCGATCGCCGCCTGGTTCGCCGCCAGGACGCGAAACGACTCGTGGTCGTAGACCCACATCGGCTCCGGGTTCGACTCGAACAACAACCGGTATTTCGCCTCGCTGTCGGCGAGCTGCTGTTCCGCCCGTTTGCGCTCGATCACGAGCGCGATCTGGGTGGAGACGAACTCCAGGATTTGGCGCTCGCGCTCGCCGTAGCGCACTCCCGCCGAGTAGGTCTGCACCGCGATCACGCCGATGCTCGAGCCTCCGGCCTTGAGCGGCACCCCCACCCAGTCGAGCGAGGGGGATCCGATCAGTTCTACCTCGTCCTCGGCTACCAGCCGGTTGTAGACATCCGGCGTCGCCAGAAGCGGCACGCCGGTCCGGAGCACGTATTCCGTCAGGCCGCGCCCCATGCGCTTGGCGGGGAAGCCGGGATCGAATTCGTCCTCGAAGTACGGGAACGAGAGCATCTGCTCCGACTCGTCGTACAACGCGATGTAGAGGTTGCGGGCCGGCATCAGCTCGCCGACGATGGCGTGCACCGCGCGGTACAGCTCGGGCAAGGTGTGAGCGGTGTTGGCCGCTTCGGAAATGCGGTAGGTCGCCGATTGCACATGCTCGGCGCTGCGCCGATCGGTGACGTCGCGCTGCGTCCCCCAGACGCGAACCAGCGCGCCGTTCTCGACGAACCCGACGGAGTTGCTGACGAAGATGCGCTGGTTTCCCGACCGATCGACTTCGTGGTACTCCTTGTCGTGATCCCGGTACCCGGTCACGATGAACGCCTTCGTCGACTCGACGTTCTTGGGATCGCTCTGGTCGAAGAACTCGGAGACGTATTGCCCCACCAGCTGCTCGGGCCGCTCGTAGCCGTACATCTGCGCGAACACCGCGTTGCACTCGGCCAGGACGCCGCTCTTGTACTGCGCACGCACTTGCTCGTCGAGCGGCAGATCGATCGGCACCGGCGGCTGGTACTCGATGCGGAACACGCCTTCCGAGGTATGCGCGATGAAGGCGCGATAGCGCTCTTCGCTCTCGCGCATGGCGCGCTCGGCCCGGGCCCGGGCAGTGACGTCGCGGAAACTCCACACCCGTCCCACCGGGGCGCCATCGAGCCGCTGCGGCAGGGAAAAGCGCTCGAAGATGCGACCATCTTTGAACTCGAGAAAATCGAAGCTCGCCGCATCGGGGTTGGCGTAAAGCTCGCGCACTTTCGCGACGAACTGCTCCGGCTCGGAGAGCTGCTCCAGGACGTGGTCGATCGCCTGCTGATCATCGCCCGAATCGAGAACCGGTTGCGGGATGCGCCACAACTCGACGAAGCGCCGGTTGTACGACACGATCCGGCCCAGGGCATCGACCACGAGGATGCCGTCGGTGGTGGACTCGAGCGTCGATTGCAGCAACGAGACCGCGCGCCGGCCTTCCGCTTCGGCAGCGTTGCGCGCCGTGAGGTCGCGGTAGCTGACGACGACCGCCCGTACCGCCGGGTCGTCCAGCCGGTTGACGCCGACGCCTTCGATGTGGCGCCAGCTGCCGTCCTTGTGCCGGTAGCGCACCGCGGTCGTCACCTGTTCGGCGCGGTGCTCCAGCAAGTCGCTGAACAGGGCCCGGCAACGGGTCAGATCGTCGGGGTGCAGCAGATCGAAGGCGTTCCGGCCGGCCATCTCTTCGGGGGTGTAGCCCAGCAGCCGGGTGACGGGCGGGGAGGTGTAGCGGATCGTCCCGCCGGCGTCCAGCAGCGCGATGACATCTGAGCTGTGCTCGAGCAGCGCCTGCAGCAGCCCGTCGTCGAGCGCTACGACAGGCGCGGAGCCATGGGTCACGATCTAAATCTGCACCGCTGTCTGCCTGGGCTCCAGAGAGCAGGCCCCGGAGGAGTTTCGGGTGGGAAGACGAGAGCCCCGCGATGTGCAGTCACGAGGCTCTCGCACCAGCAGATGGCTCCCGAGGAGGGACTCGAACCCCCGACCCGCCGGTTAACAGCCGGCTGCTCTACCAACTGAGCTACTCGGGACCGTGAAATGCGGCTATCGGCTATCGGCTATCGGCTATCGGCTATCAGCTATCGGCTATCAGTATCGGCTATCAGCTGGAGGCGGCGGAAATATCGCCTGGAGGTGGGGCGACTTCAACTCGACTCCCGTTTCGCGGCCGATAGCCGATCGCTGATAGCCGATAGCGCCTTCGGAGACTCCGCCAGCACCATCCCTCCCAGGATCAAGCCTCCTCCCAGCCACTGCAGCACCGTCAGGCGTTCGCCCATCACGAGCCAGGAGCACGTTGCCGCAAACAGCGTCTCGAAGCAGAACAGCAGCGCCGCGCGGGCGGAGGACATATGCCGCTGCGCGAGCATCTGCAGCAGCAGCGCGGCGACGGTGGGCCCCACGGCGGTATAGGCGAGCGACCAGACGAACTGCCGCGTCCAGTGAATCGACGCCTGCTCGAACAGCGCCGCCCCCGCCGCCCCCAGCACGGCGGTGCCGGCGATCTGCAGCCACACGAGGCGCAGCGGGTCGTAGCGCCGTGACAGCGCCGTCGTCGCCACGATCTGCACGCCGAACAGGACCGCCGTCACGAGCGTCAGGACGTCGCCCCGATTCAATCCGCCGGCGTCCGGAGCGGTCAGCCAGTAGGTGCCGAAGGCGGCGAGCAGCACCGCGGTCACGAGCGGCCAGCCGGGTCGTTCGCGGAGCGCCACGGCGGCCATCGCCGGAGCGAGCACGGAGGAAATCGCCACGATGAACGCCGAGCGCGACGGCGTGGTCCACACGAGTCCCGTGGTCTGGAAGAGGAAGCCGCAGCCGAGCAGGGCGGCGAGCAGGAGCCCGGCGCCCAGTTCGCGGGCGGAGAAGCGGCGCCCCAGGTGCGCGAAGGGGGCGAGCAGGATGGCGCCGATCCCGAAACGGACGCCTGCGAAGGCGAGCGGCGTCGCGTCGTCGAGCGCGCGCTTGACGATGACGAAGCTGATGCCCCAGAGGAAACAGGCGGCGACCAGCGCGGCGTCGGCGCCGCGGCGATTCACAATGCTTCCCGCAGATAGCGGCCGGTCACGCTCGCACTGACACGCACGACGTCCTCCGGCGTGCCCGCCGCCACCACCCGACCTCCGTCCGCCCCCGCGCCAGGCCCCAGGTCGATGACCCAGTCGGCGCGTTTGATCACATCCAGGTGATGCTCGATCACAACCACGGTGTGGCCCGCGTCGACGAGGCGGTCCAGCACCCGGCACAGGGTGCGCACGTCATCGAGGTGCAGGCCGGTGGTCGGCTCGTCGAGAATGTAGAGATTGCGCCGCGCGCCACGAGCCGGCCGCGTGCCGGAGAGGGTCAGCTCGCGCGCGATCTTGAGTCGCTGCGCCTCCCCGCCCGACAGCGTGGTCGCGGGTTGTCCCAGCCGCAGGTAGCCGAGCCCCACCTGCTGCAGCTGCCACAGCGCGCGCGCGAGTCGCGGTTGTTTGTGGAACCGCTGCAGCGCCTCGTCCACCGTCCATTCCAGCATGTCGTGAATCGAATGGCCGCCGATCTTGACCTCGAGCACCTCACGCTTGAACCGCGTGCCCCCGCAGGCGTCGCAGGGGACGAAGACGTTCGCGAGGAACACCATCTCGATCTGCACCGCGCCCGCCCCCTCGCACGTCTCGCACCGCCCGCCGCGCACATTGAAGGAGAAGGTGCTCGCCGTATAGCGGCGCTCGCGCGCGCGGGGCTGCGCGGCGAACAGCGCGCGCAGCTCGTCGAACGCCTTCACGTACGTGACGGGGTTGGAGCGCGGCGTGCGCCCGATGGGGGACTGATCGATCAGCACTACGTCGCCGACCGCTTCCCAACCCTCGAGGGCGGTGACTGCGCCGACCGGCTCGCCGAGGTGTTCCTTGGCGCTATGCCCGCCCTTGAGCCGGCGCTCGAGCTGCCGGTACAGCACGTCGTGCACCAGCGTCGACTTGCCCGACCCCGATACGCCGGTGACGGCGACCAGTGCGTGGAGCGGCAGCCGCACGTTGACGTCCTGCAGATTATGCAGGCGCGCCCCGCTCACCCCGAGCCAGCGAATGGCGGGCCGGCGCGCTGAAGGAACGGCGATGCGTTTTTCCCCCGAGAGGTACTGGCCCGTCAGCGTTCCGGACGTCCGGACCGCGGCCGCGGCGCCCTGGTAGACGACGTTGCCGCCCGCAGTGCCGCTCCCCGGGCCGAGCTCCACCATATAGTCGGCGACGGCCATGGCGGCGGGGTCGTGCTCCACTACGACGACGGTGTTCCCGGCGTCGGAGAGGCGGCGCAGCAGATCGAGGAGGCGATGGATATCGGCCGGGTGCAGGCCGATGGTCGGCTCGTCCAGCACGTAGAGCGTGTCGGTGAGTTTCGAGCCGAGGGCGTTCGAGAGCGCGATGCGCTGGGCCTCTCCGCCCGACAGCGAGCGCGTCTGGCGGTCGAGGGTGAGGTACCCCAACCCCACGTCCACCACGAACGACACCCGGGCCTGCAGCTCGCCCAGGATGTGTTGGGCCACCACTTGCTGGAACGGCGTCCAGGTCAACGCTCCGAGCCACTGGTTCAGCTCGCGCGCCGTGAGTGCCGCGGCTTCGGCGATGGTCCGTCCGCCGACGCGCGGGGCGAGGGCTTCGGGCTTGAGCCGCGCCCCGCCACACGCCGGACACGTGCGCGCCAGCTGGTACTGCCGCAGAAACACGCGGATGTACTGCTTGTAGCGCTTCGTCTCGAGCCGCTCGAGGAACGGGAACACGCCGAGGTAGCGGCCGGTGGCGCCGTGCAGCAGGAATTGGCGTTGCGCGGGGTCGAGCTCCCGCCACGGTCGATCGGTGGGGATGCTGCGTGCGCGTGCGGTCTCGCGCAGCAGCCGGCGGCGGCCTTCATAGCGCGGTTTGGTCCACGGGTCGAGCGCGCCCGCCGCAATCGTCCGCGACGGTTCCGGGACGATCAGCGACTCATCGTATTCGAGCACCGCGCCGAAGCCGTTGCAGCCGGGACAGGCGCCGCGCGGGTTGTTGAAGGAGAACAGGGCTGGGGTGAGCACGGGCGCGCTCTTGCCGCACGACGAGCAGGTGGGGAGCGCGGAGAAACGGCGGCGATCGCCGTTTGCCAGCGCCAGCGCCACGCCCTCGCCTTCGTTGAACGCCGTCGCGAGGGCGTCGGTCAGCCGTCCCCGGTTCGCTGCCGTACCGGTGAGCCGATCCACGATGACCAGGACCTCGCGGCCTTCCCGGACCTCGAGCGAGGCAGTGGCGTCGTCGAGCCGTACGAGGGTGCCGTCGATCTGAGCGCGCACGAACCCCGCGGCGATCAGCTGCGCCGCGGCATCGACCTCTGGCCGGTGTGCGCTGGCGGGCAGGGGAAATGCGACGGCAACTGCCGATTGTGGATTGCGGATTTCGGATTGACCGTCCCCGCCCTCCAACTCCGCATTCCGCAATCCACAATCCGCAATGATCTGGTCCACCGCCTCCTGCACCGTATCGATCTTCACGATGGCGCCGCAGTGGCGGCAGTGCGGGGTCGCGACGCGCGACCAGAGCAGGCGCAGGAAGTCGTAGATCTCGGTCGCCGTGCCGACCGTCGACCGGCTGGAGGTCGTGGGGTTCTTCTGCTCGATGGCGACGGCCGGGGACAGGCCCTCCAGCGCGTCGACCAACGGTTTGGGCATCCGCTCGAGGAACTGCTTGGCATAGGTGGACAGCGACTCGATGTAGCGCCGCTGGCCCTCGGCATAGAGCGTGTCGAAGGCGAGCGAGCTCTTCCCCGACCCCGATGGCCCGGTGATCACCGTGAGGGCGCGTCGCGGCAGCTCCACGGTGATGCCCTTGAGGTTGTGCTGGCGCGCATTGCGAATGATCACGCGGCCGGGAGGAGCGGACATAACCGTCAAACTTAACCAGTCTCCCCACACCGAGCCGTCGAGCTTACTTTGTCAGGCCCGATGCCAGGCCCCCCAGCTTCCGCGCCGATGACCGCACTGACTCCCCGCCTGCTGCGGCGCGGACTCGAGGTCTTCGCCGTCATTTCGATCGCCGGCGGCGTGGGCGTGCTCCTCTACGGCAACAACTTTCAAGCCTTCATCACGGCGCTGCTCGGCCTGCATTGGTGGTGGTTGATCGTCGGCCTGATGCTCGCCTCGATGGATTGGTTCGGCGGTGGGTCGCGTCTCTGGGTGGTGGCGCGCCACGTGCACCCCGGGGTGCGCTGGCGCGACATGGTCATCTCGGGGGGGATGAGCGCCTGGGCGGCCTACCTCACCCCGTTTCAGACCGGCGCCGGACCGATGATGATGTGGACGATGCGGCGTGCCGGCGTGCGCCTGCCGGAAGCGATGACCTCCACGTTCATGACGTTCGTCGCCACCGTGATCTTCTTCGCGATCGCGGGGCCGCTCGCGATTCTGCTCGGCGCCGGCCGCTCCCTCGCGAGCCACGGCGTCGTCCTCGGCATCACCCTCTACGACCTCTTCAAGACGAGCTTCCTGATCTTCATCCTGATCGGGATCCTGATGGCGTTCGCGATGTTCTTCCCGCGCCTGCTGCGGGACTTCGTACACTGGCTTGCCAGTCGGCTCGAGAAACGCAGCACCCGCGTCGCGTCACGCATTGACGGGCTGCGCGACGGCATCGACCGGGCACATCAGTGCCTGGTCGCGTTCGGCAGCCCGCGAGGCCTGCTGGCGCTGTTCTGGGCGATCATCCTCTCAGCCCCCTCCCACGCCAACAAGCTGCTGGCCGGCTACATCGCCATGCGTGCCCTCGGCCTCCCGGCCCAGTTCTTCGATATCCTGCTCGTGCAAACATTCATCTCCTTCTTGTTGTATTTTGCCCCCACGCCGGGGGCCTCCGGGCTCGCCGAAGTGCTCTCGGTGGCGGTGATGTCGATTTACGTTCCGCGTCCGTTGTTGCCCAGTTACACGTTGCTCTGGCGCTTCATCAACAGCTACGCCACGGTGGTTTTCGGCGCGCTGCTGTTCTGGCGATGGCTGCGCGGCGGGTTGGTCGATCGGGAGTTGTCCGTCGTTCCGGAGTCGGGCTCGAGCCCGTAACCTGTGTCTTCTTGCCCGGTTACAGACCCGGGCGTAACTTCCGACCGCGATCAAGCGCTCCGGAGATCCCGTTCATGTCCATGCTCGAGCTGGGAGGCAGGCGGTTCACCATCCCGATGGGTGAGGTGGTGTTGGGGAGCGATCCCCAGTGCGCCATCTCGCTCACTGGGCCGGGCCTTCTCCCTCGGCATGCGCTGCTGTCGGGACAACCGGACGGCCAGGTCGTGATCCGGAAGGCCACCCCGGACGCCGAAGTGATGATCAACGGCGTTCGCCTCGGGGCTGAGCCGACACCGCTCTTGCACGGGGACAAACTGCAGGTCGCGGGACAGGAGTTGACGTTCGTCGACGAGCGCCGCAGCGGCAGCACGGCGTTCATTCCCGCCATGGCATTGCCGCAGGGTGGCGACCAGCGCCCGCAGGCAGGAGTGAAAAGCGTCGGCACGACGGGGGGTCGTCTCGTCTCGCTCACCGATGGCCGCGAATACGTGATCATGTCGGCTCCCCTCGTCATGGGTCGCGAGGCGGGGTGCGACGTCGTCATCCCGGGGAAGGACGTGTCGCGGCGACACGCCGAGATCGTCCCTTCTGCAAAGGGTTATCTGCTGGTCGACTCGAGCACCAACGGCGTGTATGTCAACGACGATCGTGTACCGGGGCAGCGGGTGCTCACCCGCGGGGACGTG
>DASTHG010000046.1:0-5316 GCA_035718325.1 Gemmatimonadales bacterium
CGCTGTCCTCCAACCCCGCCCGCGGCCACAGGCCGAGATCAGGATTGCCGCCCGTGATGCGCGAAACGGCCGCGAGGGAGAGGTCGTCATCCAGCGCCAGCACCGAATCGGTGGCGATCGGCGACATGCCGTGGTCGGCGAGCACGATCACGTTGACCCGGTCGGTCCACCCTCTCGCGTCCAGGCCGTCCAGCAATCGGCCGATCGCGGCGTCGACCTGGAGCACCGCCCGGGCGACGGCGGGGCTGTCGGGCCCCGACTCGTGCCCGGCGTGGTCGACTTCGCTGAAATACAGCGTCACGAACGTCGGGCGTGAGGCGGCCGGCAGGGACAGCCAGTCGAGCACCTGACGCACCCGCGCGGAATCGGGCATGCGCACGTCATAGTGCAGCCAATAGTGCGGGCGCACGCCGCCGATCGCCGCCTCGCTCCCCGGCCAGAAGCAGGACGCCGCGATCTGTCCCTGCCGCTCCACCGTGACCCAGAGCGGCTCGCCGCCCCACCACCGCGCGTTGGCCACCGCCGCCGAGTCGCTGATCTGAAACACCGCGTCAAATGCGGGATCGTACATCGTGTTCTCGACGATGCCGGAATGCTCGGGGTAGAGTCCGGTCACGATCGAGTAGTGATTGGGGAACGTCTTCGTCGGAAACACGGGGACCAGCGGCGCGCGCACGCCGCGTGCGGCGAGGCGCTGCAGATTGGGCGCAGGATAGCGATCGAGATAGTCGGAGCGGAACCCGTCGATCGACACGAGCACGACGGTGGGCCGGAGATCGCCCTGCCCCGCCGTCGTCCGCGAGAACCCGAGGACGGCCGCGAGGGCGAGAGGCGCAACGCGATTCACTGCGAGCGGCGCACCTCGAGCGCCGACATCCGGTGCGTTCCCGGATAGGGCGCCTGCTCCCCCTTCACCGCCATCCACAGGACGCGGTTGAAGGCGTCCATGTCGGCGGCGTCCACATCCGCGAGATCGAGGCGCCGCGACTCGCGCGCGGCCCGCGTCCCCGCCGGGTTTTGCTCCTCGAGCGGCACGGCAGGCGTCAGCGCCCTGAACGGCGTCGTGTCCGGCGTGTCGCGCCAGATGTCGCGCAGCGGATGGCCGAAGTGGTCGTACTGCGAGAGGGCGTCGAGCTTCAGGATCTCTTCCATCGTGCGCAACGCATCGGTCGTGTTGGTGAAGCGATGGATCACCCCGCCCCTGCCGTACGCCGAGATCACGAGCAGCGGGGAGCGGTGCGAGTCGACGTGATCGGGGCCATTCTGCGCGTCGTCTTCCATCACGAAGACGACGGTGTTCTTCCAGTACTGGCTGTGCGACAGTGCGTCCACGAGGCGGCCCAGCGCCAGGTCGTTGTCCGCGACCATGGCACGTGGCGTGGGCGCGCCCGCTGTCGCCCCCGACGTGTGATCCTGCGGCAGATACACGATCTGCAGCGCCGGCATGGAGTCCGCCGACACCCAGTCGTGAAACCGTGCCAGCCATTCGTCCGCCCGGCGCTGGTCGGGGATCGAGAGATTCCAGCCGGGATATGCGGTGTCGGTGTGTGCCGCGAGGAACGCCTTGAGCCCGCGGTATGCCCCGCCCTCGGCGCGGGTGAACTCGCCGAAGTTCGCGAAGCTAATCCCGGCGCGGCGGGCCAGATCCCAGATGTACCCCTGGGCGGGCTCCGCCACGTCATCGTCGGGGATCTTGCCGCGGTTCTCCCCCTCGTAATCGTAGGTGCGGCCGCCGTGGTCGTAGTTCGCGGGTGTCGTCTTTTGCGTGTAATCGGTGACGTATCCCGCCATCGACCAGTTGTGGCCGTCGGCGCTCACTTCAGCGTTGACGAAAAAGCGGTCGAAGATGCCAAACCGCTCCGCCAGGGCGTGCTGGTTGGGGGTCACGGACCGGCCGAACAGCACCAGAGCGGTATCGCCATCAGCGGCGGGCACGTCGCCGAGCACTTGATCGTACGTGCGATTCTCTTTCAGGACGTAAATCACGTGGGTGAACGGCGGGTAGGGACTCCCCGCATGGGTACTGTCCCACCCGTTCGCCCGAGAGACGCGCGCGCTGAGCGCCGGGAGATCGAGACCCGCGCGCGGGACGGGAATAATCGACAGCGAGCCGCGAATCTGTCCCAGGGTATAGCTCGTGTCGGGATCGCCTCCGTGGCGGGCCCGCGCCGCATCGGGTTGCGGGCCGGCGGGGTTCGGTCCCGTCCCGGATCCTTTGCCGTTGGCGACGAGTAGCGTGTCGTGCAGCTGGACGAGCGCGGTCGGATACCACCCCGCCGGAATCCGGCCGGCGAGCTGATCGCTGCCGCTGGCGGACGGGACGTCGGCGGTCGCGGCCCGGAGGTCGAATGCCGCCACGGCATTCGCATCCGCTTCGGCGACGAAGAGGCGCGTGCCGTCGTCCGACAGGGCGAGCGCGTTGGGCGTCGTGCCCTCGTCGGGGCCGGAGGGCGGCGGATCGAGCAGCGTCGCCACCACGGCGTGAGAACGCGCGTCGAGAACGGTGACGCGGTCAGTGCTCCCGGAGGCGACGAACACCCGCGACCCCGACCTGTTGAGCAACAGCGCCGAGGGATGGCGGCCGGCGGGGACCACGGCGCCTGCGTTCAACCGACCCATGCCAGCGGGCGCGAACACCGACACCGAGCTGGCGCCCCAGTTGGACACGAACACCGATCCCTCGGGCGCTACGACGACGGCGTAGGGATAGGGACCCGTGGCGAGTCGTTGGACCACTGCTCCCGTCGAGACGTCGACCACGGCGAGCGAGTCGGCGAGGTTTTCGGCGACGTAGAGCATCCGCCCATCACCCGACAGGGCGAGTCCGGCGGGGTAGTGCGTCCCATCCTTCCCCGGGCTGCGCGGCGCGAGAATGATCGAATCGGCGAGCCGCGCCCGGTCGTCCGTCCAGCGGTAGCGATACACCACGTCGGTATTGCCCCCCGACGCGAACAGCGACGTGCCCAGCCCCGTGAACGCGAGACCGACGAACGCGGCCGCCTGGGGGATCGTCTGGCGCACCTGGCCGGTCCGGTCGACTACTTGCAGGCCGTGCTCGCGCCACCCGCCGAGCAGCAGCACCAGCCGCGAACCCGCGGGAGACAGCACCATGCCGAGCGGCATTTGTCCCACCGGTCGCGTGACGCCGGCCGGGTCGAGGACTCTGCCGGTAGGCAGGCGGCGCGGGCCGGTACCGGGAGGATCGCTGGCGCGTTGTGCCGCAGGGTGACAGGCGACGAGCAGGAGCGCGAGGAGGGGGAGTGGTCGCATAGCAGCAAGTTAACTCAGAGTTTTTGGAGCAACGCCGTGCCCTGAGCGGCTTCGCGTAACCGTACGCGAACCGTCACGGAATCGTTGGCTTCCGGGATCGTCAGGATCATGGTGTTCTTCCGACCCGGGGCCGCGCGCGCCAACGCAGGTTGTGGCGCTCCGCGAATCGACAGCTCGAGCGCCTTGATCTCGACGCGAGCCGTTCCGGGTGCCAGGAGCCGCAGCTCGTATTGACCCGCCGCCTGGACATGGGGCGTCAGGTCGAGGGTGAGCGTGTCGCCGTGCCACTTTCCCACGGCGTTGTCGGCCCAGAGCTGCGCCTGATCGGCCCAGGTCTGGGGCGGCGCCTTCCCGGTGTTGAAGGCCGCGAGCCGCTGAATGATCGGCTCGTCGCGGGCGTCGGTGACGGTGAGGCGCAGGAGCGTGTACCCATCCGGCGTGACGGGCACGATCTGTTTGTGCCCGATGGCCGTGCCGGTCGCGAGCGGCTGCCAATGTTCCCAGGCGTATCCCTCGAGATGCCAGCCGCGCACCCGCTCGCCCTGTGCGATCGCTTCCTGCAGGATGACATGGTCGACGCGCTGTGGTGACGTCCCGAGGCTGACGACGAGCTCGCGTCCGGTCACCGCGCCTTCGCCGACCGTGGTGCTGAAGCGGCGGCGGATCTCGTCGCCGAACTCCCCGGCGCGAGCCGCGTCGAGCGCGGGAATGCGACCGGTGCGGTCGGGCGGCATGTTGAGCAGGAGCTGCGTGCCGCGTCCAACGGAGCGGTAGTAGATCTCGATCAGCTGATCGACCGTGAGCAGGTTGGCTTCGTCGGTGGTGTTCCAAAACCAGTTGGGCCGGCGGATGGAGACATCCACTTCGACAGGCATCCACACGTCCCCGTCCGGATCGCCCTGTAACGCCGTCGCGATGCCGGTTTTCGCGTCGGCGGCAGTGAGTCCATTCCAGCAGGGGGAGGGCGCGAAGCCGTCCTCGTTGCCGACCCAGCGGATCGTCGCCTCGGGTCCTTGAAACACCATCGCGCCGGGCTGGTAGCGGGCCACGATGTCCCCCGTGGGGACGACGCTCGAGCCGTCGAGCCACAGCTCGACGATCGGACCATAGTGCGACAGCAGCTCGGTGAGCTGGCGGCGATACAGCTCGTCGTATGCGGGTTGCGCTGCGGGAGTCGCGCATTTTCCCGACAGGCCGGCGCCGTGTTTGTCGTCGCGCGGGGAGAGGTAGACGCCGAGCTGCAGCCCGCGCCGGCCACAGGCGTCGGCGAGCGATGCCATGACGTCGCCGCGTCCTCCCTTCCACGGGGAATTCTTGATGCTGTAGTCGGTTGTTTCGGTCTGCCAGAGACAGAATCCCCCGGCGTGTTTGGCGACGAGAACGATGTAGCGAGCCCCGAGCGACAGGGCGGTGTCGACCCACTGCTCGGTGTCGACGTTCTCCATGATCGCGCCGGGAGCGAGCGACAGGTCGTCGTATTCCTTTTCCTGCCAGGTATTGGGGGCGAAGTGCACGAACATGCCGAGCTCGAGATCCTGCCAGGCGCGCTGTGCCGCCGTGGGGCGGGCGGGGCGCGGTGCCGGCGATCGGAGCAAGAAAGACGGGAGGGGCCGCAGCCCGGAAAGGGCCGCACCGGCAGCAGCCGAATGCGACAGCATCTCGCGACGGGTCAGCATGACGGACGCTCCGCGAGGGTGCCCTTCCCGAGCAGCTCGACGAGGCGCCGGATCCGCTCGGGATCGGTGACGGCCCGGTCGTACTCGTTGGGGAGCGGTTGCTTCAACAACGACAGGTGCGTGGGGCGGTAGGCGACCGGGCTCTCGAAGAGCGCCGTGGCGCGCACGTGGACTTCCGGGACGCCGGTCCGCTCGATCACGGCGAGGACGTTCTCTTCCGAGAGCCCGCCGCCGGCGGCGATCGCGATGCGTCCGGCGGCCCGCCGCACGAGACGCGCGAGAATACCAGTGCCCTCCAGCGCCGTCGCGGCCTGGCCGGACGTGAGCAGCCGATCCACCCCGAGGGCGATGAGATCGTCGAGCGCCTGGT
>DASTHG010000047.1:0-3681 GCA_035718325.1 Gemmatimonadales bacterium
CGTCAAGATCGAGCAGATGGCGCCCGTGACCTCGACCGTGCTCATCGAGGGGGAGTCGGGCACCGGCAAGGAGCTCGTGGCGCACGCCATCCACGACCTCTCACCGCGACGCGAGCGGCCGTTCATCGCGGTCAACTGCGCCGCGCTCCCCGAGACGTTGCTCGAGAGCGAGCTGTTCGGTCACGAGAAGGGCGCCTTCACCGGCGCCGCCGAGCGGCGGCTGGGCCGCTTCGAGCTGGCCGACGGCGGCACCCTGCTGCTCGACGAAGTCGGTGAAATCCCGGCGGCGACGCAGGTGAAGCTGCTCCGCGTGCTCGAGGACCGCTCCTTTTTCCGGGTAGGCGGCACGCAGCCGATCCGCGTCGACGTGCGCGTCCTGGCCGCCACCAACCGGCCACTGAAGGATGCCGTGTCGCTGGGCGAGTTCCGCGATGACCTCTACTATCGGCTTAACGTTCTGAACATCTACCTGCCGCCGCTGCGGCAGCGGAAAATGGATATCCCGATCCTCGTGCGGCGCTTCATCGCCGAGCTCGCCAGGGCACACGACCGCCACTTTGCAGGAATCACCCCCGAAGCTCTGCAGATCCTGGTCGACGCCGAATGGCCCGGCAACATCCGCCAGTTGCGCAACCTCATCGAGTCGATGGTGGTGTTGGCGCCGCAGGGGGAGATCCGCGCCTCCGACATCCCCGAAGACATCCGCGACCGCGGCCGCGGACTGCCGGTGCGGGTGCTCGGCGCCCCGCGCGAGGTCGCTGGAAAGGAGCTGGAGTTCATTTTTCGCAGCCTCGTCGAGCTGAAGCTGCAGGTCGAGGACCTGCGACGCCGTCTCGACGACCGTCCCGCCGCCCGCCGCGTCGAGGTGATCGAGGTCGATCCCCACGGCACACCGCTCGCGGGGGTGGCAACCGACGCGGCTGTGGAGGAGGCGGTACTTTACCGGCCGGGGATGTCGATGGCGGATGTCGAGCGCGCCGCGATCGAGGCGGCGCTGAGGGAGACGCACGGCAACCGCCGCAAGGCCGCCGAGGTGCTCGGCATCGGCGAGCGTACGCTGTATCGGAAGATCAAGCAGTACGCAATTGTCTGATATTGACTTCGCCCCACTCGCTTTCCATCGTATGGCGTCCGACGCAGGTGTAGCACCTACCCGGACTTAGGCGCGAGCGTCCAGTGGATTATCGCATCGAGCCCGATCTGTGCGTCGCCTGCCTGGCGTGCGTACGCGTGTGTCCCTCGGACGCCGTGGCAGTCTCCGCCGAGCGCGTCTCCATTGTCGACGAGGCGTGCACGCGCTGTGGCATTTGCCTCCCCACCTGCCCCCACGAGGCGATCCGTGCCAGCGGCAACCTCGACCGCGCCCTCGAGCTCGTCGCGGCGGGCCGCGCCGTGCTCATTCTCAGCGTCGAGGCGGTCGCCCACTTCTGGCCCGCCACCCAGGAGCAGGTGGTCAACGCCTGTTACGCGGCGGGATTCCATATCGTGCAGCGCGGCGTCATCGGCGACGAGCTGGTGGCCGAGGAATACCTGAAGCTGTGGGAAGACAAGGACTGGGGGACGCTGATCCGCAGCACCGATCCCATCGTCGTCGACCTGATCCGCGATCGCTATCCCGAGCTGGTGCCCTACCTCGCCCCGGTGGCCAATCCTGTCGCCGCCGAGTCGCGCTACTTGCGCGCGTTGCACGGGACCGAGACCCCGATCATCTACGCCGGCGTGGGGGACGGAGCGGGGCGCGGCGAGGCGGACGTCGCCCTCACCTTCGACGACCTGGAGCGGTTGTTCGTGCGCCGCGGCGTGCGGCTGCACGAGCAGGCGACCTTCTTCTCGCGCATCCCCGAGGAGCGGCGGCGCCACTTCAGCGCCGCCGGAGGCCTGCCGCTCGAGCTGCTCGTGTCCGAGCGCCAGGCGAGCCGGCGCTTTCGCAAGGTGCGCGGGCTGGCCGGTCTCGAGGCGATCGCGAAGGCGGTCGCGGTGGACCGCATCGACCTCGGGTTCGTCGACATTCTCCCCTACGAGGGTTGCCTCGACCATCCCCTGATGGGCTCGAAGGACGGGCTCTTCAAGCGGCGCCAGATCGTGCAGGCGAGCGAGCCGCCGCGCGCTCCCGAGCCCGTGGTCGATCGTGCCGTGGCGCGCCGGGTGCAGTTCGGAGCAGTGTTTCCATTGGAGCGGCGCGAGGCGCGTCCGCAGTCGGACGCCGTCGCGGGGATCCTGACGGAGATCGGCCTCGCACCGAACGGGCGGGCGTGGGACTGCGGCGCGTGCGGGTTCAGCACGTGCAGCGGTTTTGCCCAGGCGGCGGCTCAGGGTCGGACGAGCCTGGCGGCCTGTCCCCCCTACCTCGCCCGCCGCGCCGTGGAAGCGCAGCAGAAGGCCGCGATCGACGCCTTGACGGGCCTCGGAACGCTGCGCCTGTTGCGCGACCGGCTGGCCAACGAGCTGGCCCGGTCGAAACGCAGCGGGGAGCCGTTTGCGGTGCTGTTCATGGATGTGGACAACTTCAAGCGGGTCAATGACGGCTTCGGACATGAGGCCGGAAATCTTGTGCTCAAGGGCACAGCGTCCGAGCTTCTGGAAGTGGTTCGTAGTACGGACTTTGCAGCCCGTTACGGAGGCGACGAATTCGTAGTACTATTGGTGCGCACTGGCCGAGATGGCGCCCGGCTGGTGGCGGAAAAAGTCAGGAGCAGGGTGGAGGAGCTGGGGAAGAGCCTCGGGCTACCGCCCAAGCTCGTGACCGTCAGCATCGGCGTGGCGACGTTCGCGCCGGAAGCCGAACTTCATGAAGACGTCCTCGTTGCGGCGGACCGGGCGCTGTATCGCGCCAAGGCCGGCGGCCGCAATCGAGTGGCGATGGGAGAGCGTTGAGCCGTGACGACACCGAGACCGATTCGCGAGACCCCTCACACGCCGCCCCCCGACATCGAGCCGGCGGCGCGTGCCTCGCAACCCGTTCCCGATCCCTGGGGCGTCAAGCGTGCCGAGAATCTGATCGCGGGCCTGACCGGCGTGCTGTCGGCGAGCATCGTGGTGACCGCGGCGGGCGAGATCAGCGAGATCCACGTGCTGGCCCAGCCCGATACGCCGCCCAAGCAGGTGGTGCGCAACATCGAGTCGGCGCTGATGGCGCAGCTCGGCGTGAAGGTCGACCACCGCAAGATCAGCGTCGCCCAGACCGCCGACGTGCGGCCGATCGAGCAGCTGCAAGAGGAAGCGATCGCGTCGCGCGCCAAGCGCCGCGTCGTGATGTACCGCGACCTCGCCGTGCGGCCGTCGGAGAAGCTGCAGCGCATCATGGTGCGCGTGAAACTGGCGTACGGCGACCGTGAGTCGGAGCACGAGATGGAAGGGACCGACACCTACCGCAATCGCGTCGAGACGGCGGCCCGTGCCGCGGCCGCGTGCCTCGATGACCTCCTGGCAGACGATTCGATCGCCCTGGAAGGGGCGGCGCTGGTCGACGCCTTCGATCGTCGCTTCGTGCTGGTGGCCGTCCACGGCCTCGGCGGGCGCGAGGCGATGCTGCTCACCGGCACCTGCGAAATCCGGGAGAGTCCCGAGCGCAGCGCGGTGTTCGCAGTCCTGGACGCCACCAACCGGTGGGTCGACGCCAGACGCTAGACGCTGTTTGTAGCCGTCGCGTGAGTGGTTTAGCGTTTTTCTGTTTTCATCACT
>DASTHG010000048.1:0-4727 GCA_035718325.1 Gemmatimonadales bacterium
ACCCCGCCGCGCTCGGCGCCAGGCCACCGGTCTGGATCACCTCACCGCCCTTGAGTGACTGCGCGACGAACGTGTCCATGGCCTCGAGCAGGCCCGCGGGGGGCGGACCCTGGTTCTCGGCGGCTTTGACGATCGAGAGAAATGGCATTGCCGTCTCCGTACGCTAGGGTTTCGAGGCCGGCCGATCCGGCCTGTCCACCCTAGCGACGAACGAGGCCCGCGAGAATCGACAGCGCTACTGCAGGGAAAACGCCCACACCGCGCCATCCCCCGACACCAGCACGTATTGCCGGCCGTCCAGGAGGTAGGTCTGCGCAGCGTTGTCGACCGCGCCGATCTGCGCGCGCCACAACGGCACCGGGGGCGTGCGGCCCTGCAGCTTCAAGGCGACGAGGCTTCCCGCACCGTCGTTGGCGAACAACAGGCCACCGGCGGTCGTGAGCAGCCCGCTGCCACCAAAGGACATGCCGAGGCGGTATTTCCAGGCGATCTTGCCCGTCTGATAATCGATCGCGACCAGAGAGCTGCCCGACCCTCCGACATAGTCCTGCTCGCTCCCGCCCAGCCCCACGAGCATGCGCGGATCGGTGTTCGTCAGGTAATACATCGCATAGATCTCGTGCAGCGGGACATACAGCAGCCCATTCTGGGGATCGAACGCCGGGGGCGGCCAATTCGTGGCGCCGCCGTTGTCGGGCGAAACGAGCGAGCCGGCGACCGTATTCTCCTTCGCCGGATCGCGCACGGGCTGTCCCTTGGCGTTGATGCCGGCCGCCCAGTTGGCGGCATCGGAATACTTCGAGGTGAGCAGGTGCTCGCCGGTGGTCCGGTCCACCACGAAGAAGTAGCCGTTGCGCGACGCCTGCAGCACCAGCTTGCGCGGTTTCCCCGCGAACGTGCCGTCGACCAGCACCGGCGCCTGGGTCGCGTCCCAGTCGTGGGTGTCATTCGGGGCCACCTGGTAGTACCACGCCATCTTCCCGGTGTTGACGTTCAGCGCCACCAGCGAGCCGGTATAGAGATTGGTGTGGGCTTCGCGCGGAGCGCGCAGCGCGCCCGTGTACGCCGGCGTGGGATTCCCGGTCCCGAAGATGTAGAGCTGCGTTTCCGGATCATACGAGCCCGGCATCCAGACCTGCGCGCCGCCGTGGCGCGCCGCGTCGAGACTGCCCCAGGTCGCGAGCGCCGGATCCCCCTTCTCCATCGGCACCGTGTAGAACTTCCACTGCAAGTCGCCGGTCGCGGGGTCGAAGGATTGCAGGAATCCCGGGGAATCGAGGTCGTCGCCCGTGCCGACGAGGACGTGATTGCCCACGACGACGGGGGCCGTCGTCGAGAAGTACTGCTGGTCGAAATCGGAGATCTCCTTGTGCCAGCGCTCGGCGCCGGTCTGCGCATCGAGCGAGACCAGGTAATCGTCGGGCGTCTCGAAGTAGAGCCAGTCGCCGTACATCGCGGCGCCACGATTGCCGATGTGCGTCCCGCCGCGCGATTTCCAGAAGTAGTGCCAGAGAATGTGTCCGTCTCTGGCGTCGATCGCCCAGGCATTGTCCGGTGCGGTCACATACAGGATGCCGTTGACTTGCAGAATCGATCCCGAAAGCCGCGGCAGCCCGCTCGTCGATCCCGGCATGTTCACCGGATCCGTGGCCACGCCGCCGACGATGGCGGGCGGCCCGGGAGGCGCCCCCCACCAGTTGAAATCGCCGCCGCCGGACCCGGGCGACAGGCGCCGCACCCACGCGAGCGAGAGGTTGTGGACGTTGCTGGTGTCGATCTGGGTCAGCGTGCTGAAACGACGCTGGGAGTAGTCGCCCGCGTACGTCGGCCAGGCGTCGGTGGCAGGCTTGGTCAGCATGGCCGAGTCCAAACCTTGGGCTCTCAGCGAGCTGGTTGTCCCACTCAAACACGTCAAGAGGAAAAGCGCGGCTGTTTTCGTCATCGACTCACCAGGAGATAGGGATGCGCTATCAGCTATCAGCTATCGGCTATCAGCTATCGGCTAAGCCAAAGACCGATAGCCGATAGCCGATAGCGCTTCATTTCAACGTGACGAGATACGCCGTCAGGTTATGGATGTCTGCGTCGCGCCACTGCGGCAGCATGTCGAGATGCCACTGGAACGGGATGTTCACGACGACCTTCGGGATCGTGTCGTGCCGGGCGAAACTGCGATACGTGCCGGTCGAATCCCGCAGCGCGACGATGAATGCGGAGAGGTGATCGATCTCTCCCTGAAACTGCTGTCCTGAGGGCAAGGTCACCGTCACCGTCACCGGCTTCGGCTTTGCGGTCGCCGGCCCCGCCGAGCGGCGACGCCCGCCATAGTTGCTTCCCGAGACGATGAGGTTCTGAATCATCTTGGGCTCGTACTTGCCGCCGATCCCCGCGAGATCGCCCGTCACTGAGTGGCACTGTGTGCAGCGCCCGGCGCCGTTGAAATAGGCCGCTCCCAGCTTGGCGTCGCCCACCAGGATGTCGAGTGCGCTGGGCGTGCCGCGATCAGACAACGGCTGGTTGTGCAGCCAGGCGGCGATGTCGGTGATGTCGGACGCGGAGAGCGCGAACTTCGGCATGCCCTGGGCGGGGATGCCGTTCTGCACGATCGGGGTGATCGTCTCGCCGTTCTGATCGCGCAGCACCACCACGTCACGGACCAGGTTCGGGCCCTTTTCTCCGCCTCTGGCATCCGAGCCGTGGCAGAAGCTGCAGTTGCTGCGGAACAGCGTCTGGCCGTGCGCGACCTGCTCAGGCGGGGCAGGAGGATGTTCGGGGTAATCGGGTGCGCGCTCGCTCCGGGCAGGCTGGGCCGCCGGGGCCGGACGCGGTGGCGTCTTAGCTGGAGCCTGCTGCGCAGCAAGTGACGTCACACCTGCGACGATCCACACACCGCTAAACGCAAACCATCTCCGTGAATGCATCGGTAGAATCTCCCATGGTACGGACCGCAGTAATACTGCGGTCCGGAAGCGGGCGGCGGAAGGTGCGTTATTATCACCGGTGCTTGAGCTGCCTAACATGCGCCTCCTGGAGAGTGCCGAATGGACGCGGATCTCGTTCGCCTGATCGGGTGGGGTGCCGTCGCACTGGTGGTGCTGATTGCCCTGTTCGCCCACAAGAAGCTGTTGCGGCTGATCGGGATCGTCATTGTCCCCGAGGACAGCGTCGGCATCGTCACCAAACGATTCGTGCTGCTCGGCTCGAACAAGACGCTCCCCGATGGGCGCATCATCGCCCTGAAGGGCGAGGCCGGTGTTCAGGCGGATACGCTCGCCCCGGGACTGCATTGGTGGTTGTGGCCGTGGCAGTACTCCACCACGCTGCAGCGCTTCGTCGTGCTGCCGGAAGGGTCCATCGGCATGGTGGAAGCCAAGGACGGCGCGCCGATCGCCGTCGGGCGCGTGCTGGGCAAGCGGGTGTCGTGCGATTCGTTCCAAAACGCACGCGCGTTCCTGGCCAACGGCGGCGAACGCGGGCCCCAACTCGCCGTGATTCCGCCCGGCAACTACCGCATCAATACCGCCCTGTTCGTGATCCGACCGACGCCGGCCATCGAGATCCCGTCCGACCGGATCGGCCTCGTAGAAACGATGGAAGGCCAACCGTTGAGCACCGGGTCCGGGGACATCGCGGGGCCGGTGATCGAGGGGCACAACTCGTTCCAGGACGCCCAGGCGTTCGTGGACCATCACGGCCGGAAGGGCTTGCAGGAAGAAGTGCTGCTGCCGGGCCGGTACTTTCTCAATCCGAAGTTCGCCCAGGTCGAAGTGGTGGACATGACGATCGTCCCGATCGCGCACGTGGGTGTCGTGATCTCCTACGTCGGGTCGCAGGGCGAGGACGTGACCGGGGTGGACTTCAAGCACGGCAACATGGTGCTCAAGGGGCAGCGAGGGGTCTGGGTGGAGCCGCTCGATCCGGGCAAGTATCCGATCAACCCGCGCACGACCAATATCGAATTGGTGCCGACCGCCAACGTCGTGCTCAACTGGGCCACCGGTAAGACCGAGGCGCACAAGCTGGACGAGCGGCTCTCCAGCATCACGGTGCGGTCGCAGGACGGATTCACGTTCAATCTCGACGTGTCGCAGATCATTCACATTCCGCGCAACGCGGCTCCCAAAGTGATCGCGCGCTTCGGCAGCATGGCCAACCTCGTCACTCAGGTGCTCGAGCCGACGATCGGCAACTACTTCCGCAACGCGGCACAGAAGTCGGACGTGATCGACTTCCTCAAGGAGCGCGTCAGCCGCCAGAGCGAGGCGCGGGTGGCCATCACCACCGCGCTCACCGAATACGATGTGGGGGCCGTCGACACGCTGATCGGGGACATCGTACCGCCGGAAGCGCTCATGAAGACGCTGACCGATCGCAAGCTGGCCGAGCAGGAGCGGGTCACCTACGCCACGCAGAAGCAGGCCCAGGAGGTGCGCAAGGAGCTGGCCCAGGCTCAGGCGCAGGCCGACACCCAGCCGCAGGTCGTGAACGCGGAACGGCAGGTAGAAATCGCCACCTTCGACGCCCAGACCAGAATCCGGAAGGCCGAGGGCGAAGCCCAGTCGAAACAGATCAACGCCGAAGTCGACGCCCGGGTGTTGCTCATGATCGGTGAGGCGGAAGGCAAGAAGATCACCGCCGTGGGCAGCGCCGAGGCGGAAGTCCTCAAGCGAAAAGGTGAAGCCATCAACCCCGGCAACTATGCGACGATCGAAGTGGCGCGGGCGCTT
>DASTHG010000049.1:0-5303 GCA_035718325.1 Gemmatimonadales bacterium
CCCGCGCCACCACCGGTCGTTCGAGCACGAGGCGCACTTGACCCTGTTGCCCCGGAGCGATCACCTCGTGCTGCGAGGTGCGGGCCAACACCTCCGCGGTCCCCAAGTGCACCCGCACCCGTGTTCGCACCTGAAGCGGGCGCTTGGCACCGGCCAGCAGGGTGACCGCGGCATCGATCAACCGGGTCGAGCGCCAGCCGTCGCCCGTGACCACGACGTGCCCGCGCTCCAGGTCCTGCTTGTCCACACCCACGAGCGCCAGCGCCGTCCGCGATCCGGGCATCGCACGCTCGGCCGCCTGCCCGTGGACCTCGATCGAGCGCACCCGGGCGTCACGGTCCAGCGGCAGCAGGTGTACCGAGTCCCCGACCGCCGCCACCCCGCTCCAGGTCGACCCCGTCACGACCGTCCCCGCACCGGGGAGAGCGAACACGCGGTCGATCGGCAGCCGGAAATGGTCCGCCTGGGACCGCTCCACGAGATCTGCTGCGAGACGGCGCAGCGCCTCGCGCAGCGGGTCGAGTCCCACCCCCGTCACGCTCGAGGTGGCTATGCTCGCGTCCCAGCGCACCGGACTCGCAGCCAGGCGCGCCGTCACGTCCGCGGATACCAGGCTCAACCAGTCCTCGTCCACGAGGTCGCGCTTCGTAATCACGGGAATGCCGCGCCGCACGCCCAGCAGCTCGACGATCGCGAGGTGTTCCTCGGTCTGCGGCATGATCCCTTCGTCGGCGGCGATCACGAGCAGACATGCGTCGATTCCTGTCGCGCCGGCAAGCATGTTACGCACGAACCCTTCGTGGCCCGGCACGTCGACGATGCTCGCATCCACCCCGTCACCGAGCGCCAGGGGCGCGAACCCCAGGTCGATCGTGATGCCGCGCCGTTTTTCTTCTTCCCAACGGTCGGTGTCGACTCCCGTGAGTGCCTTCACGAGGGCGGTCTTGCCGTGATCGATGTGGCCTGCGGTCCCGATTACGAAGCGGCGGACGGCACCCACGCGCGGCGCTCCCAGAACTCGAGAGCCGGCAGATTCATGCTCCCCGAGTGGTCGGTGTGGTGGCGAATGAAGCGGGCGGCAAGCCGCCGGTGCGCCGCCGTGTGCGGCAGGTCGAGGTGCGGCAGTGGCGCCCGCGGATCGAGCAGCGCGCAGAGGTCGAGCCACGCCTGCGGCGGGAGACGGGTAAGCGAAACGGCGGGACGGCCCGCGAGGCAGGTCTCGCACAGCACGCCACCCTCGGCAGTACTGAAGGCCACCGGGGCTGTCGCGTCCGTACCGACAGCTCCGCCGTCACGCACGCACTGGAGCAGCGCCGGTTCGAAACCGAGCACGCCGAGCAGGGCCCACACCACCCGTAACCCGGTGCCGTCGACGTCCCGCGCCGGCGCGTCGATCAGCGCGTCGAGCCCCGCGGTGAGGGCATCATACGCCTGGGGCAGCGGCGCCGGGGGCGCCATGTGCACCATCAGCTCGGCGAGCGCCGCCGCGGCAGCGAAGCGCGCCAGGTCGGTCGCCAACTCCCGCCGCAACCGCTCGACGTCGAACGCCGCCAGTGTCTGCAGCTCGCGGTTGTCGCGATGATACAGCTGGGCCGATCCCTCGCTCAACAGCTCGAGCCCCGCCCCGAAGCGGCTCTTGGGGCGCAGCGCGCCCTTGGCGATGGCGCTCTGGACACCCAGGTCGCGGGTCGCGAGGCGTACGATCTTCGACGTTTCGCTGTAGCGGTAAGTACGCAGCACCACCGCGGCCGTGGTTACCAGAGCCAAGCCTCACCCCCTGATCCTAAGATAGCCGGGCGCCGGCTGCGGCTCAGGGAGTGCGGTCGATCACCAGGTACTTGGAATCGTCCTTGGAGACGGCGTCGAGCCAGGAGAGCAGTTCGCCGATCCTGTCGGGGGGCAGGACGCCGCGCATCCCGGTCAGCCGCCGCATCACGTGCACCACCTGGCCCTCCTGCGAGTACTGGGATTCGTAGCGCCCGAAGGCGCTCGCCGCCGTCACCGGCTGGGGCAGCCGGGCGTGCCATCCAGGAGGAAGGGTGAGCGTCAGGTCTTCCTCGTCCACGCCGCCGCCGCTCACTGACGGCGCGCTGATTGGGAACTTGCGAATCCCTCGGGAGCGCAGGTCATCGGAGATCCCGTGCAGATCGTAGGTGCGCATCGGCAGCGTCAAAATCTCGGACGAACCCGCTACCGTTGCCGCGTGGCCGTTGTGGATCGCCACCGCCAGGCGCGGCACCGCCTGCAGGTCGCGCCCGTCGAAGATCTGGAGGCTGTCTCCCGTGCCGCCAGGGAACAGTGAGTTGGCGATGCTGCGCGCGATCCGTCCCCGCCGCATCGAGTCGATCGGGGCCGAGAAGTTGTTTCGCATCGAATATTGCCGGTCACCCGTCACGGCCTCGAGCAGCGCACCGTTGAAGATCCCCGCCGTGTCGAGAGTCCCCACGAGCGTCGCAACGTTGCGATTGGCGCCAACCGAATCCTCGGGCAACGTCACCGGCTCCCCGCGGCCGTCGGGGTGCACGACGAGCGCGAAGCTCCCCTGCTCCGCGCCGGGCAGCAACCCGAACGGCACCAGATCGGCGGTCAGGTCGACGTACTGGTAAGCTTTGGTGCCGCGCCGCGCGATCGCCGCGATCATGTGGTCGAACTGGCCTACCGAGGGCAGCGAGCTGTCGGCCGATCCGCTGGAGCTCAAAAGCACGGGATACGCGGTGACGCCGAGCCGGCCGAGCAGCGCGATGAACAGCGTCGCCTTGTCCTTGCAGTCGCCGTACGCCGTCTCGGAGACGTCGCCGGGTGGGCGTGGCTGGTAGCCGCCCAATCCCAGCGAAAGCGATACGTAGCGGATGTCCTGCGCTACGAAGCGGTGCACTGCCTTGATGGAGTCGGTCAGCGTCTTCGACCCGGCGACGACCTGCCCGAGCTTCGTCGCCAGCGCCGGCGTCACGGTGGACCGGTCCCTGGCGAGCCCCGCGTACCAGCGGGCGACATCCGCCCAGGTCACCGCCCCCGCCACGTCGATCCCGGCGTAGACGGTGTCGGGTTCTCCGGCGAAGGGTTCCCGCTCGATGCGCGGCACTTCCTGCGTCGCCCAGACGTACACCTTGCGCCCGCCCGCCTCCGTGATCGTGGGGCGGAAGTGCAGGTTGCGCTCCTGGATGCGCGGCGCGAGCGACGCCGGAATGTCGAGCAGCAGGCGCGAGCGCCGCGTACGCCGGCCGGTGTGCACCGACCATGCCGAATAGAAGTCACCCGTCATCGGCGGCTGGAAACGGTCGACGGTGTAGCTGTAGTCGACGATCGTCCCGGGTGCCACGCCGGCGAGAGTGATGCGCACGACCTTGCTGTTGGAATACACCGGCGCCTCGAGCGCCACCGGCGCGAGCGACTCCTGCTGATGACTCGGCCCGTCCGAGATCACCGTGCCGTCGGGCTTCACGACGCGCACCCAGTTGACCCGCAGACTCTCCCGGCTCGCGTCGTAGCTGAACGATTGCTCCGCCCAGTCTTCTACCGCGTCCTGGGTCAGGACCTGCACGATCTGCCGATAGGTGCGGCTGATACGCCCATCGGCCTGCACGCGCACGACGCCGTCGTCGAGCAAGTAGATGTAGGGATCGTCCGGCTGCTGCGCGGGATCGACGGCGAGACGATAAATCGTATCGCTCTGGACCGACGGATCGCCCGCCGGCGTGATGACCGGGGCCTGGGCGGATAGCGCTGCTGCGCCAGCGAGGCCCAGTATGAGCGAGAGTCCCATCGATGATGCGCGCATCTCGTATCCTCGAGGCCGATGAAGATGCCTAACGCCCCACTGCAAGCTCCGCGCCCACCAGCAGCGTCCGGCGCGGCGCCGGAAAGTGCAGCACGTCCTCGTAGCGGGCGTTGAGCGCGTTCTGGACGCGCCCCACGAGCGACACTCCCGGCCATGGTCCACCCCGCCACAGCTCACCCCGCAGCGCCACGTCGACCCGTGTGTACGCGGGGAGACGCACGCGTGGTGCCGGAAAACTAGCAAAGTCCTGATCGTCGCGATGACCGATGTAGGTGACGCTCACCACCCCCGAACCGCGCACCGACGGCGCCCATTCGAGATCGAGCCGGGCCGCGTGGGCCGGCCGCCGGATCAGCGGTTGCCCGGCGGCGAACTGCGCCCCAGTCGAGCTGTCGAACCCCGACCGTGTCACTCTGGTACGTAAGAACGTATAGCTCAGAGAAGCTGTGACCGGTCGCACGGGATGGGCGCTCACGCGGGTTTCCACACCGTTGGCATCCGCCGCGGCGACATTGAAGTAATTCGGGCCCCCCGGCGTGGGCGGCGCGCCGAGGTAGTCGATCAGGTCGTGAAACCGCTGCAGGAACACCGTGGCGCTCGCCGTTACGCGGCCGTCGAAGAGCGAGCGCTCGATTCCCACTTCCCCGCTCGTGGTGCGCTCGCCCTTGAGGTTCGGGTTCCCGATCACGAATCCCGTCGAGAAATTCTCGAGGAACGTCGGCTCCTTGAACCCGGTGCCCACCGTCGCGCGCAGTCTCGTCCACTGCCCCAGTCGGACCACGCCGCCGGCGCGATAGGTGGTGATGTCCCCGAAGCGACTCGAGTGATCGAACCGCGCCCCGGCGGTCAGGTCGAAGGCTCTTCCAAGCGGTAGCAAGGCTTGAGCGTACACCGAGCGCGATGTGCGAGCAGTGTCGATCGGGGGGCTCGAGCAATCGCCGAACTGCCCGGTGCAGACGTTCGTGCTGTGGTCGTGCTCGTGCTCGAGCCCCACGCCCGCCGTCAGGACGCTGCGGGCGGCGAGATGAATGTTGGCGTGCGTATCGGCGCCGCTCCGGTCCTGCAGATCGCGGCTGTGGAAGTCGGTATAGAACCCGAGCGTATCGCCGGGGTTGTCCTGCGGATCGTCGTAGCGCAGCTCGCCGTGGTGGGTCCACAGCGACAATCGCCCCTCGAGCCGCTGCGAGAAGAACCGTCCGGCGTCGAGACCCACCGTGGGCCCGCGCTCCGTCGTCGACTGGTTCGAATCGACCAGGTTCCCCGCCCCGTCGGTAGGAAAATGAAAGCGATGATCGTCCCAGCGGGCCGAGACGCTCACATCACTCCGGGCGTCGGGCGCGAGGTGGAGCCGCGCGTCCACGGCGCCGGTTCGGGCATTGTTGTTGAACGGCAGCGTGCCGTCCGTCGTCGCCCAGCTCCCCCCGACCGACCACCCGAGTCGGGACGACCCTCCCGCCGCGCTCGTGTACGATTCGAGGGTCCCGTACGTCCCACCCCGCGTCCCAAGGGTGAGCGCCGGCATCCC
>DASTHG010000050.1:0-5538 GCA_035718325.1 Gemmatimonadales bacterium
CGTCTCGATGCGCAGCACGTCACCGGCGGCCAGCGAGACATTCACCTTTGCGGGGAGAGGCACACCGTTCTTCAGATTGAGGCCGCAAGTCCCGTCGCCCCCGCCGGCGGCACCGCGCGGCGGATGCCGTCGGCGCTCGGAGAGGATGCTGGCTTCCGCAGGGACGAGCAGCTCGAGCTCCCGCACGACGCCGGCACCGCCGCGCCAGCGCCCCGCCCCACCACTCTCCGCACGTAACGCGTAGCGTCGCACACGCACGGGACACTCCAGCTCGAGCACCTCGATCGGCGTATTTCGGGTGTTCGACATCCCGACGTGAACGCCGGACGCCCCGGCGCCATTGGGGCTCGCCCCCTGACCACCGCCCAGGGTCTCGTAATACGTCCATCCGGGCGCTCCCAGCGTCACGTTGTTCATCGTGCCCTGGCCCTGCGCGGGTACCGGCACACCACCGGCGGCGAGCGCCCGGAACACGGCGTCCGCAATGCGCTGCGACGTTTCCACATTGCCGGCAGCCACGGCGGAAGGCCACTGCGCGTGGACGAGGCACCCCTGCGGCGCCGTGACGCGAACCGCCCGCGCGACCCCTGCGTTCATCGGAATCTCCGCCCCGAGGATCGTTTGCACGACGAACAGCACCGCGGCGTGGGTCACGGCGATCGGACAATTGACGTTGCCGCCCACCGCCGCGGCGGTCCCGGTGAAATCGGCGTGCAACCGACCGTCCTCGATGGTTACGGTGACGCGGATGGGAATGTCGGCGTCACTGATCCCGTCGCCTTCGAGGAAATCGGTCGCCACCGCCGGTCCCTGGGAGCCGAGCGGCACGCGGGACAGCACTGCCCGCGCGCGCGTTTCGGCATCGTCCATCAGGGCCCGGGCCGCGTCGTGCAAGAATGCCCAGCCGTGCCGTGCGGCGAGCGACCACATCCCCTCTGCGCCACGCTCCACGGCGGCCTTTTGCGCCGCGAGGTCGGCCCGGCGGACCTCGGGGGTCCGGACGTTGGCGAGCACCAATCGCTCGACCTCGGGGGTGAACAACACCGGTGGCAGGACGACTCCCTCTGCGAACAGCTCCCGTGCTCCCGCCGGCATGCTCCCGGGCGTCGCGCCGCCCACATCCGAATGGTGCGCCCGTACGACGCTGTATCCGCCGATGCCGTCGACGGTACGGATCACCCCGATGAGGGTCAGGTCGGGAAGGTGCGACCCTCCGGCGTACGGATCGTTCAGAATGTACAGCTCCCCCGGTTGCGGCTGCTCGGCACGAACCGCCTGCACGGCAGCGGCGAGAGCGCCGAGATGAACGGGGATATGCGCGGCCTGCGCGATCATGTCGCCCTCGGCATCGAACAGCGCCGCGGAGGCGTCACGGCGTTCACGGATATTGGGCGAAACGGCCGAATGAATGAGGACGAGCCCCATCTCCTCGGCGATCCCGGCGAAGGCGTGCGCCATCACTTCACGGGCGACCGCGTCGAGTGTCACAGGCGCTCCAGCAGCACAGCACCGCTCTGGTGCACAGTGCCGCGCCACCCAGGCTCGACGAGCGCCGTGGCATCCGGGCCCGCGAGGACGGCCGGCCCTGGAATGCGAATACGCGGCGGCAACTCGCCGAGGGGCCAGACCTGGGCGCGCACACGTTCTCCTTTCACCACCATGCGACGCCATCCCGGCGTGGGCCGACCGATCCCGGCCCGTCGCCCGAGCGCGGGAGCGGGCGCAGGTCGCTCGGCGACGACGCGCAGATTGACGATCTCCACCGGCCCTGCGACGCCGCCGTGCCGGTAACGGGCGCGATGCGCCGCGTTGAACGCGGCAGCGATGCCGTCAGGCTCGCCATTGGTTAACGGCACGGTGATCTCGTATCCCTGGCCCACGTAACGGCAGTCGGCGAGCCGCCGCTGGACGGACCCAGGAAGCAGCGTGCCGGAGCGCGTCTCCAACTCGTCGAACGCAGCGAGGATGGCCGGTCGCTCGGCGGCCGTCGCCTGGCGATGCAGCGCCGTCACCAGCTCCACCCGCTCCGCCGCCGCCGCGAGCCCCAGCGCCGACAACACACCGGGATGCGGCGGGATAAGCACCGCCCGCATGCCGAGCTGATCGGCCAGCGCACAACCGAACAGCGGCCCGGCGCCGCCGAACGGGACGAGAGTCAGGCGTCGCGGGTCGACGCCACGGGCGACGCTGACCCGCTTCAGCGCGCGCGCCATGACGGCCGTGGCGACGTCGACGATCCCTCGGGCGGCGCGGCGCACATCGCCGCCGAATCCTCTCGCCACCGGTCCGAGGGCACGCTCCGCCGCCGCCACGTCGAGGTGCACCGTCTCGGCGAGTGCCCAGTTGGGATCGAGCCATCCCAACATGAGGCACGCGTCGGTCACCGTGGGCTCCGTGCCGCCAGTCCCGAAGCACGCCGGTCCCGGCCGCGCGCCGGCGCTCCGTGGCCCGACTTTCAAGGTCCCCGCGTCATCCACCCAGGCGATACTGCCGCCGCCAGCGCTGACCGTCTCGATCAGGACCGCGGGCACCGCGAGCGGTACCCCGCCGACGACCGTCGAGCCCTCTTCGCGCGCTTCCCCTCCCTGCACCAGGCTCGCGTCGGCGCTGGTACCACCCATGTCGAGCGTGAGGAGGTCGGCGTGGCCGACGACGGCGCCCAGCACCCGCGCGCCCACGACGCCGCCGACCGGGCCCGACAAAGCCAGCGACACCGCGGACTGCGCCGCGACGGCGGCGGAAACGGTTCCGCCGCCGGACGTCATCAACCGGAACGCCGCGATGTGGCGCGACGCCGCGGCCGCTTCGGCCCGCGTCACGTAGCCGGCCACGAGCTGCCGCAGATAGGCCTCGGCCGCCGTTGTGGCGCAGCGCTCGTACTCGCGGAACACCGGCAACACCTCGTGACTCGCGACCACCGGCGTGCGCGGCAGGGCGGCGCGCAGCGCGACCGCCAGGCGGCGCTCGTGGCCGGGGTGGCGGAAGCCGAACAGAAAGACGATGGCGACCGCTTCGGGATTGGTGGCGCGCACCGCCGCTACGACGCGCTCCAGTTCCTCGTCGACGAGCGGAGTGATCACGCCGTCGGGGCCGGCGCGCTCGGTCGCGCCGACGACATTTTCGCGACGCACGAGCGGTGGGGGATGATCCAGACCGAGATCGTACAGGGCGGCGCGGTCCTGGCGCCGCAACCAGAGCAGATCCTCGAATCCGGCCGTCGTGACGAGGGTGGTGCGCGCGCCGCGGCGCTCGAGTAGCGCATTCGTCGCGATCGTCGTGCCGTGCACCAGCAGCTCGATCGCACTCCCGGGCGGCACGACGAGGGCATCGCACGCCTCGAACAGACCGATGGAGGGATCGTCGGGCGTGCTCAGCACCTTGCGGATGTCCAGCGTGCCGTCGGGCGCCACGGCGACGAGATCGGTGAATGTACCGCCGACGTCGACCCCTAGCCGCACACCAACTCCAATGCAGAATGCAGAATGCAGAATGCAGAATGACGACCGCTCCAATTCATCATTCTGCATTCATCATTCTGCATTGTCATGTCCTGTGGCCTACACGGTGCACGATGAGCCCGCCAATCATCACAAGCACTCCGATCACCGCCAGCCGCCCCACCCAGTCGCCCCATTGGACGTACAGCGTCCGCACGTCGCTCGTCAGCAGCTGCCCCGTCACGACCGTGCGGGTCTCCAGCGCCGATTGACTGGTCGCGCGCCCCAGCGGGTCGATGAATTCCGAGACCCCGTCGTTGGCGCCGCGTGCGATACCCATGCGCGTTTCGATGGCCCGCAACACGAGATGGGACTCGTGCTGATAGGGCGCCGCGGTCCGGCCGAACCAGGCGTCGTTCGTAATGTTGACGAGAAAATCGGCGCCGGCGCCGCGATACCTCCGGGCCAGGTCTTCGAACGCCGACTCGTAACACACCATAACACCGGCACGCCCCAGCGACGTCGGGAAGAGCGGGAGCGAGTCACCGCGACCGAAACCGCCCGACCACCGGCTCAGACCGGGAAGGGCGCGAAACCAGGCCACCGGCACGAACGGCACACGCTCCACGACTGGGACGAGATAGTGCTTCTCGTACACGCCGTGCGACCGCCACTGACCCAGCGAGTCGAACATCACCGCGGCGTTGTAGGCGGTGTAGCCACGGTCGCGGAACTGCACGTGCACCACGCCCGTCAGCACCGGGATACGCCGCTCGGCGGCAAACGCGCCGATCCGAGCCTGCCAGTCGGGGTGCTCGACGAAGTAGCCCGGCACCGCCGCTTCGGGCCACACCACGAGGCCCGGCCGGACGCCGGTCGTCGCGGTCTGCGACAGACCGAGCAGCAAGCCGACCTCGCTGTCGGCGACGGCTGGATCCCATTTTTCGTCGAAGCCGATATTCGGCTGCACCAGCGCGATCGTCCCGACCGGGCGCAGCGGCAGCGACCGTTCGCGCCATGTGCCATACCCCCAGGCAGCCAGCACCGTGAACGCCACCGGGAGGAGGCGTCGAATGTAGCGTGGTGCTCCCGCCAACCCCTGACCGCTGATCGCCATGGCCAGGAGCACGTTGCACCACACCAGCCACAGCGTCACCCCACGCGCGCCGGCGATGTCGGCCCACTGCACCAGCACCCTGCCGTCGGCGAGCGACGTGCCGAGTCCCAGCCAGGGAAAGGCGACATCGCCCAGGTGACCCACCGCCCACTCCAGTGCGGTCCACGCCAGAGGGAATACGAGCAGCAGCGGCAGTCGCGGATAAACGCTGCGCACGCGCGTGACGAACCAGAACAATCCGCCCATGAAGACGCCGAGCAGATACACGGTGATCGCATAACCGAGCGCCGCGAAGGGCGTGAAGTGCCACAGCGCAACCACCATCCAGTACAGCACCAGCGCGTTGGCGATGAGGCCGTAGCGGAACCCCCAGCGCCAGGCGGCGCGCGAGTTTCCCTCGGTGTCGAACAACAGCAGCGCCGGCGGGATGAGCGCGACGAAACTGAGAAACGGAAGGGGGAACGGAGGATAGCATCCCGCAAGCGCGACGGCGCCAAGCGCGACCAGTGTCCAGCCGCGGCGGGAGGAGAGACTCACAACAGGAGGTCGCGGCCTTCGTCGGCGGAGCGGTACACGGCCTCGAGCACGCGGTGCAGCAGCAGTTGATCCTTCGGCGGCGGGGCGTTCACTTCGCCGCGGATCACGGCCAGAAAGTAGGTCCATTCCGCACGATACGACTGGATGAAGGGTGTCTCACGGCCGCTCGCCCCGGTGGGCGTGACGTCGGTGGGAGCCCCGTGCAGCTCCTTGTAGACCCGCAGCGGAGCGATCGCCGCGGTCCCCTTGCGCCCCACCATCTCGAACCAGAACCGTTCGCCGCCGCCCAGGTGGCGCCAGCTCACCGCGACGCCGATCGTCAGGCCGTTTTCGCACACGATCATCGCCATCCCCATCTCTTCGACGCCGTCGCGGCCGCCCCCGACCAGCTGGGCGGAGACGCGCTTGGGGATCGGCCACCCGGCGAGCCACAAGCCCAAATCGATC
>DASTHG010000051.1:0-2195 GCA_035718325.1 Gemmatimonadales bacterium
GACGAGAAACGCGATCGCCGTGCCGTGCGGCAGCACGAAATCGCGCAGCAGCGGGACCATGAAGGGATAGGCCGAGCCGTCGGCGAGCCAGCCGGTGATCCACTTTTGGAACCCGCCGTGCAGCGTGAATCCGGTCCACAGCACCTTGTAGCTGCCGAAAATGAGGAAGAACGCACCGACGGCGATCCGCAGGCCGGCCAGCGCCCGGTCGTTCGGACCTTCGGGGCTGGTACTGCTCATGCAGTTAGTGGACCGAGTCGCTCGCCGTCACGCGTGCGCTGGTCGAATCGGCGGCCTTCATCGCTTTTCCCACCGCACTCGCGCCGGGAATCGACGATTTCGCGAGGATGCTGTCGCTCTGCCGCTCGGTGAGGGTGTCGCGGTTCACCTTGTTGGCATTGCTCTGTCCTCCGCTCCCACACGCCCCGAGAAGCAGAAGTCCTGCGGCCACAAGTGCTCTCATAGTAGACCTCTCGCTGATGGCTGAAGGCTGATAGCTGACAGCGGCTTCAAATTCGCCGTGCGTACGCCACAAAGAATACGACCTTCGCAAGGTCCCCGGCCCCGATCGTTCCGCCCGATGCAGTCGTCATCTGACTTGTGGCGAGGCGCTGAGCAATCCGTACCGGGACACTGATAGTCACAGCGGTGCGGCCGCGTTCCACGGCCACTCCAGGGTCGACGAACGCTGCATACCCGGGGCGTCGGAAGCCCTCGCTCCCGCCGATCAGGTCGTGATAGGGAATCCCGTCGATGCGTCCGCCGAGACCGATGGTGATCCCATGGTCCCGCGACACCGTGTATCCGACACCGACCCGGCCGCTGTACACGTCGGGGATGGAGTAGAGCACCGCACTACCAGGGTCCCGCGGCACATCGGAGTGGTTCCGCGTGCTGAGAAGGTAGGAGCCGGTGAAGTACGCGAAGGTGCGCTCGCTCATTCGCCGGAACGCCTGACCTTGCAGAATCACTCCCCAACCTCCGTCCCCCGGCTCGATCGCCTGATCGACCGGAGCGTGAATCACGCTGTGATTTGACGTGAAGTAGAGATCGTCGTACTTGTCGGTCCCCGTGGCCAACTTTACGCCTGCGCCGATGGCAAGGTTGCCGTCTGCGTGTGTGCGCGGATCGAACAGCCACGTCGTGCCGACCACTCCCACATCGCCCAACCCACCCGCCCGGGACAAGTGCCGCGCCGTGTCAGGAAAGAATTTCGATTGACTGGCTTGCACGAACGGAACCGTCAGGCGCACGGCAAACCGGCTGGTCACCGCGTAGGTCACGTTGACGTTGATCGTGTGGACGTTGTACACGAGCGGCTGTCCGAAAAACCGTAGCGGCGGGGTGGACTGCTGGGTGCCGAAGAAATACTGACTGGTGTGGAAATAACGATAGTCTACGGCGACCTGCCACTGATGTGCCAGGAGCTCCGTCGACCGCGATTCCCCGTGTCCCCCCAGACTGGGGGTTGTGAATCGGATCGGGACTCACCCCTGCGCGAACGATGCACGCGGAATGAACAGCACCGCGATCACGAGCGTCACGCCGACTGCGGTGCGATTCAGCAGGCCCCCACAGTTCCACATGGCCCCTCCATGGTCGTCGCAACGATGGTGCGCCGGGCTGGAGCGGTCAAGGATGATGGAGCAAGGCGACGCGCCGCTCGCTCCATTGAGACCCGAGCTCCCGCATCAGCGACACATATCCTGAGTCGCCCCGCAGGTTGGCGAGAAACGGATCGTTGGCGAAGCAGGGGTAGCAGGGCAGTCCCTCGTCGGCGGCTTCGCGCAGAAACCGCACGGCCGCCTCGGGACGACGCAGCAGCGCATCCGCCATCGCAATGCTGTACGCGGCATGGTGGAAGTGTTGAAACCCGGTGCCCTTGGTGATTGCCGCGGCGATATCGGCTTCGGCCCGTCGCGTATCACCCCGCCTGGCGTCGAGGATCGCCCGGGCCGCGGTCACGATCCCGCCGCGATCCTTCGGCTGATTGCGCAAATACTGGTCGATCAGTGTTTGGGCTTCCGAGTCGCGCCCCAGATATAAGAGCGCCCACGCCACCTGGTAGTGCCAGAGCGGCGGGTTGAAGTCGGACGGCACCTGCTGGAGTGCGCGGAGCCCATCCGCGTAGTGCCCCTCGTACACCAACGCAATGCCGATGCGCTGCTGCGCGAGTGCGACCTCGGGGTCGAGAG
>DASTHG010000052.1:0-15174 GCA_035718325.1 Gemmatimonadales bacterium
CGATGGAAATGCGCTCGTTGTTGCCGTGCACCCCCGACTGCTCGTCGCTCGGCACGAGGAACGGCGCGTAGCCATAGCAATGCAGCCCCAGGTCGCGGAAGTAATGGCTGTCGGTAAATCCCGTCGATACCTGCGGCACAACGTTGGCGTCGGGGAAGTACTTGTGAGTCACAGTCACCAGTGCACGGTAGAACGGGTCGTCGGTCGGCGACACCGCCGCAGTGAAGCCGATAATCTGCTCGACCTTGATTCCCGGGTCGTTGATGACCGCACTGAGCTCGGCAAGGAACGCCTGGTGGTCTTGATCGGGGAGCAGGCGGCAATCGATGCGCGCGTCGGCTTCCGGGGGAATCACATTGATCTTGTTGGACCCTTCGAGCATGGTGATGGAGCAGGTGTTGCGCACCAGGGCAGCGAGCTCAGGCTGGGCGAGCTGCAGGCGCAGCAGGAGCTGCGGGTCGGCGATCGCGCTCGCCATGTCCTCGTACGCCGACTTCCACTGCGGGGCTGCGTTCTGGGCCAGCGCCTTGAAGTAGGTGTCGACAGCAGGGACGACGCGCGGAGCGAACTGATAGGTCTGCAGACGATACAGCGCGCGCACCAGCCGGTTCACTGACGACGCGACCGGCGGAATCGAGCCGTGTCCCGGCTCGCCCGTCGAGATGAGCCGCAGCCAGAGGGGCACCTTCTGCGTGACTTCGATCCCCACTTGCTTGCGGCCGTCTTCGATCGTGCCGTCGCCTCCTTCATTAAGAAGAACGCCGGCGCCGCGGAACGCCTCGGGGTGGTGTTGCACCACCCAGCCGGCGCCGAAGGTGCCGCCGGCTTCCTCGTCGGCGGTCGCCATGAAGATCACGTCGCGCGCGAGCGGCACTTTGCGCCGGTGCAGCGACACAAACGCCTCGAGCTCCACGATACCCAGCGTCTTCGTATCGAGCGCGCCGCGGGCGTAGATCGCCGAGTCCTGCACGGTGGCGGCGAACGGATCGTGTTTCCAGTAGCGCGCGTCGGCCGGGACGACATCCATGTGGGACAACAGCACCAGCGCCGGTGCGGAGCCGCCCTTGAGCCGCGCCCAGATGTTGCCGCGTCCCGGCGCCGATGAGGCGGTGTCGAAGGGGATGCCTTCCTGTGCCAAGATGCGGGCGAAAAACAGCATCGTCTGGTCTTCGTTGCCAGGCGGGTTGCTGGTGTTGATGCGCAGGTATTCGACCGAACGCTGCACCGCCTCATCCTCGAGGCTCGTCTGGGCGGCGAGCGGAGCAGCGGCGAGGAGAAGGACACTCAGCAGGAGGCGGCGCATTTGCTCTCCGGTTGTGAAGGATGGTCCGCAAACATATCCCCGAATCGCGCACTTCGTCCCGCCCCAGACCGTTTTATCCCGCGATGTTTGTCGTCGCCCGCGGGTGTCGCTATTCATGCAGCGAACCACAACTACGGGGAATGGTGACTGTGAAAGCATTCACGCTGATCGTTCTGATGGCAGCGCAGGCCCACGCACAGTCGCCAGTCCAGTCGACCGAATGGCCGGCCTACGGTGGCGACGCCGCGGGACATCGCTTCTCAGGCCTTGACCAGATCTCGGCGGCGAATGTCCAGAACCTCAAGCCGGCGTGGATCTACCGCACCGGTGACTTGCTGCGGCGCTACGGCCGCTTCGAGGCGACGCCGATCCTCGTGGACGGCACGCTGTTCGTCTCGACCCCGCTGGGGCGCGTTTCGGCGCTCGACCCGAAGACCGGGGCGGAGCGCTGGACCTTCGATCCGATGGTCGACCTGCACGGCAGCTACGGCGACTTCGCCAATCGCGGCGTATCGACATGGCTCGATGCGGCCGCTGCGGCAGGCTCACCCTGTCGCCGGCGTATCTACATCGGGACGGTCGATGCCCGGTTGATCGCGCTCGACGGTGCCACCGGCCGAGCCTGTGACGATTTCGGGAATCATGGCACGATCGACCTCACGCACGATCTCCTGAATGCACCCGAAGAAACCGGAGAATACGAGGTGACCTCGCCTCCGGCGGTGGTGGGCGGTGTGGTGATCGTCGGCTCGTCGATCGGTGACAACAACCGGCTCGACGCACCGAACGGCGTGGTACGCGCCTACGATGCGAAGACCGGCAGCGAGCGCTGGAGCTGGGATCCGATTCCGCGGACGCCGGGCGCACCGGGCTATGACACCTGGCGCGGGACCTACGCGCATCAGACCGGCGCTGCCAACGCCTGGAGCGTGCTCTCGGCCGACAGCGCACGCGATCTCGTGTTCATTCCGGTGGGCAGCGCCTCTCCCGACTTCTATGGCGGCGAGCGGCTCGGCGCGAACCAGTACTCCAGCTCGGTCGTCGCGCTCCGCGCATCCACCGGCCAGCTCGTGTGGGCCTTTCAGGTGATCCATCACGATCTGTGGGACTACGATGTGCCGGCCCAACCGGTCGCGTTCACACTGCATCGCGGCGGCAAGGACCTCCCCGCGCTCGCCGTGGCGACCAAGATGGGCCACCTCTTCATCCTCGACCGCACGAACGGACACCCGCTCGTTCCGGTGGAAGAGCGGCCCGTCCCGGCGAGCGACGTGCCGGGAGAAGTCGCCTCAGCGACGCAGCCGTTCCCACCGGCGGCGTATCGCTTTGTCCCGGAAAGCCTCCCGGCGTCGGACGCCTGGGGCGTGACACCCGAGAGCAAAGAGCAGTGCCGCGCCTGGATCGCGTCGTTGCGCTACGAGGGGATCTTTACTCCATCGTCGTTGCGCGGGACGATTCACTACCCGGGTCACATCGGCGGCTTCAACTGGTCCGGCGTCTCGATCGACGAGCGCGACGGGATCCTGGTCGCCCCGGTCAACCGGCTCGCCCATGTGGTGACGCTGATTCCGCGCGACTCGATCCGCGCGATGCGGCGCGCCCATCCGGGCGTGGAGATCAACGGCCAGCGCGGCACCTCGTTCGGCATGATGCGACAGACGCTCCTCGGCGCCGACGGTATGCCGTGCACCCCACCTCCGTTCGGCGAGCTCGTGGCCTTCGACTTGGTCCGCGGCGTCGTGCGCTGGCGGGTGCCGCATGGATACCTGCGCGGCATGGCCGACACTCCCGCCGGACGGTCGATGGGGTCGGTCGCGTTGGGCGGCGTGCTCGTCACGGCGGGGCACCTGGTGTTTTCATCCGGCACGCTCGATGAGCACCTGCACGCCTACGACCTCTCCACCGGTCGCGAGCTCGTGAGCGTGCCGCTCCCCGCCGGCGGGTATGCGTTGCCGATGACGTACATGTCGGGCGGCCGGCAGTACGTCGTCGTCGCGGCCGGAGGGCATGACCGGCTCGGGCCGGATCGGCTGGCTGACTACCTGATTGCTTTTGCGGTTCCCGGGGCCCGGGATCCGGGGCCCGATACACTTCCTCGAGATCTGGCCGGTGCATGGAAAGGTGAGCTGCGCATCAACGACAGCGACCGTCACCCCACGACGCTCACCCTGCGCCAGGTGGGGGATTCGCTCGAGGGCGACGTGGCGGCCGATGACGGACAGATCACCGGCCCGCTCGTAGCCCACACGCACGGCACCGCCTTCACCTTTACGTTGGCGTTCTCCTTCTCGGCAAAGCACTGCGCCGGCACGATTACCGGGACCGGCTCCCAGGCAAACGGCGGGACGCTGCTCGAAGGCCAGCTGAGGGTCGAGAGCACCTGCGCCGACGGCCCCGAGGCGGGGATCTTCTCGCTGCGTCGCGCGGCGCGATAGTTTCGGACTATGCGGTGGACGGGCTGGCGGGCAATCGGGATGCTGATGGCGGTGTTCACCGTCATCGGGCTGCTCGAATTCAGCTATCACTATCTCGACGTGCTGGCGACCGGGCACTCGCAGGTCGTCTGGGTCAAGTTCGTCGAAGAAATGACGGCGGCGTACGGAGCCGCAGTTTGGTATGTCCCCACGATCTGGGTCGTGCGGCGGGCAGGTGCGCGGGGCTGGTTGGGGTGGCGGCTGCTCCTGCTCCACGCCGGCCTGCTGCCGCTGTTTTCGGTCCTGCATACCACCTGGAACTGGGCGACGCGGTCGCTGGTCTTTCCCCTCGTCGGGTTGGGGCACTACGACTACGGCCGCATGCCGATTAGGTATTTCATGGAATTCCCCATGGATGTGCTGGGCTTCATGCTGATCATGGGGCTCGTGTACCTGTTCGACCGTTACTCGGAGTCGCGCGACCGCGAGGTGCGCGTGGCGCAGCTCGAGACGGAGCTGACCCGCGTACGCCTCTCCGCTCTCGAAGGGCAGCTGCGGCCGCACTTCCTCTTCAACGTGCTCAACACGATTTCGTCGGTGATGTACGAGGATGTTGCCGCGGCGGACACGATGCTCGCCCGTCTCGCCGACCTGTTGCGGCGCACGCTGCGGCGCCCGTCGGGGAGCGAAGTCCCGCTCGCCGAAGAGATCGAAACGCTCGAACTGTACCTCGACATCATGCGCGTGCGGTTCGCCGAACGGCTGTCGGTCGATGTGCAGGTCGACGACGCGGTGCGGGGCGCGGCCGTTCCCGCGCTCGTGCTGCAGCCCCTGGTGGAGAACGCCTTGCGCCACGGCGACCCGGGGCCTGGAGCGCCGGCCCGGATTGCGGTGCGCGCGCGCCGCGATGACGGCAGCCTCCTCCTCGAAGTAGAAGACAACGGCCCGGGCCTCGCAGGAACCCAGGCCGAAGCGGTCGGGAAGGGAGTCGGACTCGCCAACACCGCGCGCCGGTTGGAGCAGCTGTATGGAAACCGTCAGTCGCTGGCGCTGTGTAACCTGACCGGGGGCGGTCTGCGGGTCGCGATCGAGCTCCCGTTTCACGCGGTGCCGTGAAGCTCAAGGTGTTGATCGTGGACGACGAGCGGCCGGCGCGCACCAAGGTGCGCCGGTTCGTCTCGGCCGATCCCGACGTGGGCCCGATCTTCGAGGCACCCGACGGCGTACGGGCGGTGGACGTGATCCGCGAGGAATCCCCCGATCTCGTCTTCCTCGACGTGCAGATGCCTGGGCTCGACGGCTTCGGCGTCGTCGAGGCTCTCGCCCCCGACGCCTTGCCGCACGTCGTTTTCGTCACGGCATTCGACGACTATGCAGTGCGCGCCTTCGACGTGCATGCCGTGGACTATGTGATGAAGCCGTTCGACGCCGAGCGGCTGGGGCGGGCCCTCGAGCGTGCGAAAGCAGCAATCGCGAGCCGGCGCGACGGTGGCGAGGCCGCACGCATGGAGCGGCTGCTCGCCGATTTGCGCCGCGATCGCCCGGAGCGGCTCGAGCGGCTGCTGGTACAGGGGGCGGAGCGCTCGGTGCTGCTGCCGTTGTCGCGCGTCGATCGTCTCGAGTCAGCGCGCAACTACGTCATGCTGTACGCGGGGCGCGAGTCGTACCGCGTGCGCACGACCCTCGATCGTCTGGAGCTGCGGCTCGACCCGCGGCGCTTCGTGCGGGTGAGTCGCACCGCGATGGTGAACGTGGACCGGGTCGCGGAGCTGCAGCCCGAGTCCCACGGCGATTGGGTCGTGGTCTTGAACGACGGGGCGAAGCTGCGCCTGACGCGCACCTTTCGCGATCGACTGGAGCGCTTCGGCCCCTGATGTATGTTGGGACTCCGTCCTCCACCGGAGTCCCGATGCGTCGCGTCGTCAGTCTCGTGTTCGGCACCCTGTGCGCCGCCGCCCCGGCGGTGCAGGCGCAGCAAGCGAGCACGCCGTTCACACTCCCCCAGATCCTCGATTATCCGTATCCATCCGAGCTCGTCGCCGCGCCCTCGGGCGCCGCGATCGCCTGGGTGCTGAACGAGCGCGGCGTCCGCAACATCTGGACGGCGTCCGCTTTCGAAAACTGGACTCCGCGTCGCTTGACGAAGTACAGCGAAGACGATGGCCAGGAGTTGACGAATCTCGCCTTCATGCCCGATGGGAAGACGATCGTGTACGTGCGCGGCGGGGACCACGACGCCAACTGGCCCGCTGAAGGCGGCCTGGCTCCCGATCCCGCGTCCAGTCCCGAGCAGGCGAAAATGGGGATCTGGGCGATCGAGCTCACTGGGGGAACGCCGCGATTTCTCGCCGAAGGCGACGCGCCAGTCGTCTCGCCGCGCAACGACCGTATCGCGTTCGTCAAGGACGATCAAGTGTGGGCGGTGTCGTTCTTCAGCACCCGCCCGGCCGCGCAGCTCTTCTTTTCACGGGCCAAGAGTGGATCGCCCGTTTGGTCTCCGGACGGGTCGGCGCTGGCGTTCGTCTCCGACCGGGGCGACCACAGCTTCATCGGCGTCTTTCGGTCGGACACGGAGCCGATTCGTTATCTCGCGCCGTCGACGGGCAGAGACTTTTTCCCGCGCTGGTCGCCCGACGGGAAACAGATCGCCTTCGTGCGCATGCCGGGAGAGGGCGGGCCCCCCGAGCCGATGCTCGTGAATGTGCCGGCCCCGTGGTCGATCTGGGTCGCGGACGCTGCGAGCGGCGCGGGGAAACAGGTCTGGACGAGTCCCAGGACGCTGCATGGGTCGTATCCCGAAACGGCGGGTGAAGCGAATCTCAACTGGGGCGCGAACGACGCCCTCGTCTTCCTCGCCGATCTCGACGGCTGGCCGCACCTCTATTCCGTTCCAATGGCCGGCGGCGCCACGCTACTGCTCACGCCGGGCGCGTTCATGGTGGAGCACGTCGCTATTGCGCCGGACCACCGCTTCCTGGTGTACAGCGCCAACACCGGCGCGAGCGCAAACGACGGCGAACGGCGGCACCTGTTCCGGGTTCCGGTAGACCGTGCCGCGCCCGTGGCCGTCACGTCGGGCGACGGACTCGAGTGGACGCCGGTCATCACGAACGACGGCAGCACGATCGGATTCATTTCCGCCGAACCGCGGCGTCCTCCCGTTCCTGCCGTCGTCCCCGTGGCGGGAGGTCAACTGCAGCTGCTCGGGCTGGATCAGGTGCCGGCGGACTTCCCGAGCGCCAGCCTCGTCCTGCCCCGGGCTGTCGCGTTTCGCGCGCCCGACGGGACGATGGTCCACGGAACCCTGTTCGAGCGTCCCGGTGTGTCGGGGAAGCACGCTGGCCTGGTATTCGTGCATGGTGGTCCGCCGCGCCAGATGCTGCTCGGGTGGCATTACATGGACTACTACTCCAACGCGTATGCCGTGAATCAATACCTCGCGAGCCGCGGCTTCGTCGTGCTGAGCGTGAACTACCGCCTGGGGATCGGCTACGGCCACGACTTTCATCATCCCGAGCACGCCGGACCGGCGGGGGCGGCGGAGTATCAGGACGTCCTCGCCGGGGGGCGTTATCTCGCCGGTCTTCCCGAAGTGGACCCGGCTCGCGTCGGGATCTGGGGCGGCTCGTACGGCGGGTTCCTCACCGCCATGGCGCTGGCGCGCAACTCGAACGTGTTTGCCACGGGTGTCGACCTGCACGGAGTGCACGATTGGACGGGTGGCATGGGCGACGGACCCGGGCGCGTCGAGCGTGGCGATTGGGACAGCGCCCGCGTGGTTGCGTGGCGCTCGTCACCGGTGGCGTCGATCAAGACCTGGAAATCGCCGGTGCTCCTGATCCACGGCGACGACGATCGCAACGTGCGGTTTCACCAGACGGTGGATCTGGCGCGCCGCCTCGACGCCGCCGGGGTGCGCTACGAGGAGCTCGTGCTTCCCGACGAGATCCACGGGTTTCTGCGCCACGGCTCGTGGCTCACCGCGGACTCCGCCACGGTTACGTATCTCGGTCGCGTGCTGCGCGAGGGTCCTTAGTCGAGGCCCCGGTCACGCAGCCGGATCAGCTCGTCGAGCGTCATTGGCGTGTAGCCGTGCGACGCAACGCGCCGCACGAAGCCGGCTGTCAGCCCGTGGTCGCGGGCGCGGCGCAGCTGTGACAGCGACAGGTCGTGCAGGCCCACGTCCTTGAGCTCCTTCGCATAGCGCGCATCCACACCGTGGTCCCGTGTCTCGACCAGCTCTTCGATGTCCGAGGGCTGGTATCCGGCGTCCCGCAGCTCTTCGATGAAGTCGCCGTCGACGCCGTGATCGCGCACCCGCACCAGCTCCTCGGGCGGAAGGTTCTTGTATCCCGCCCGATCGAGCTCCGCGATGAAGTCGCGATCGACACCGTGGTCGCGCGTGCGGACCAGGGCCCGAGGGCTGCCAAGGCGGTAATGCGCGCTGTCGAGCGACAGCAGGTAGGCACGGTCCACGCCGTGTGTGGCCATGCGGGCGAGGTCGTCGACCGAAGGACGTTCGTATCCTTCGCGCGCCAGCTCGTCGACGAGGTCGATCCCCAGGTTCGCCATCATCATCTGGAACTGCTGTTTGGCTGTCGGCGCCCCGATGCCGCGGCGCGCCAGATCGGCGACGAATTGGGCGCTGGGCGTATACTCGAAGTGTCCCGACCCCTTGCCGCGGTCGAACCAGCCGTCACAGGCCAGCGTTCCGGCATCGCGGACGATGCGGAAGTGCACCACGACCCCGCTGCCCTGCCAGGCGTCGGCGGCGAGCCCTTCGAGTTGGCGCAGCGGCACGTCGTCATTGGTCCAGTTGTTGTTCTCCGGGCGCGTCCCGTAGCGCAAGGTGAGACGAACCAATCCTGCCTGGTCGCCGCGCTCCAGCAGCCATTGACCGTCTGTGACGGTTTGGGCCGAGGCGGGGACGGCCAGCAGGAACGAGAAGAGCCAGGCGTGACGGGCCAAATGCATACCAATCCCTCGAGGTGGTCGAGGGATTGGATGCCTGCACCCGTCAGAGCGTTGTAGGGGCTAGTTCGACAGCGAGAAGTCGATGGCCTGCCGGACGAGTACGCGCACGGCGTTGCCGCCCTTCCGGGCCGGCCGAAACAGCGCCTGTGCCATCCACCGCTTGGCGGCCTCATTGAAGCCGGGATGGGGGGTCTGCACCACCGCGATCGAGGTGAGCTCTGCCTTTCCGGTGGTGTCGATCACGGCTTCGATGATCACCCGGCCGGTGATGCCGGCCTGCCGCAGCAGGTTGGGATAGTCACGTTCGAGCGGTGGCGCCGACAAGCGCACGGGCGGCTGGTCGACTTCCAGGGTCGAGTAAACCTGGTCGCCACTCGGCGGCGTGACGCCTGTCGCGGTACCGCCTTCGACCCCGACCCCGGAAAAATCCTTGGGATCGAAATGCTCCTGCAGATCTACCGGGGGAATCGTCGTAGGGATGGTCGTCGGCACCGCCACGGTCTGAAATCCCTTGAAGGGGACCTGCAGCTCAGGTGGAGGCGGCGTTTCGTGCTGCGGCTCCTGCGGTTGCACGTAGACGATCGCTGTGTCGAGCTTCGCCGCGCCGGCGCTTTGGCGCGCGGAGAGCGTAGCGAAGATCGCGCCACCGATCACCGCGGTGTGGACGAGGAGCGAAACCAAGCCGCCGCGGGTAAACCCCAGGGCATCGGGTTTCCGGTCGGAAGCGAAGAGCTGCAAATTCAAGGGAACGGTCCGACGGCGCCACGTCACCCGTGGCGGTGCGAGTATGGACCGTTTCGGTGCGGCTGTCATACCTTAAAAGAACGCGCAGGTACCATGAATGGTTGCAGGGTCATGTTAGGGAGTGGTGAAGAGCAACCGGCCCGGAGATCACATCCATGATCACACTTGTGACGTTGTTCCTCTTGCAGACACCCAGCATCGTCGAGTATCCGCTGCCCCGAGCGGGCGCGTTTCCGCATGACCCGGCAGTCGCCAAGGACGGATCGGTCTGGTATACCGACCAGCGCAACAGCTACATCGGCCATCTCGACCCCACCACGGGCTCGGTGACGGATTACGCCACCCCGACACCCGGCTCAGGGCCGCACGGCATCGTCGTGGCGCCCGATGGAGCGGTGTGGTACACAGGGAACGCGAAGGGCAACATCGGCCGTCTCGATCCGGCGACGGGGACGATCAAGGAGTATCCGTTGCCGCCCGAGGTTCGCGATCCGCACACGCCGCTGTTTCACGCCGGCAAGCTCTGGTTCACCGTCCAGGGCGCGAACCTCTATGCCCGGCTCGATCCGGCCTCGGGGGCGGTCGACGTGTTTCACATGCCGACCGGCCACTCGCTGCCGTATGGCTTCGTCGTCGCCCCCGACGGCTCACTCTTCATGGCGGAGCTCGGGACGAACAAGATCGGCCACGTCGATGCGGCTACGGGTGCGTTGAAGGAGTTCCCGCTGCCCGATCCTGGCGCGCGGCCGCGCCGCTTACAGGTCGACTCCAAAGGGATCGTGTGGTACACCGACTACGCGCGCGGGTATTTGGGACGGCTCGACCCCGTTACCGGCCAGGTGCGCGAGTTTGCGAGTCCCGGGGGCAACGGCAGCGGACCCTACGGCATCGCCCTCGCGACCGACGGCAAGATCTATTACTGCGAATCGGGGAAGGGCGCGATCGTGGCGTTCGATCCGGCGACGGAAAAGGCGCAAGTCGTCACCATCCCGACGCCGGGCGCGATCGTGCGCAACATGTCGGTCGACTCGACGCGCAAGATCGTATGGCTCGCGTTGTCGGGGACGCAGCGCCTCGGCAAGATCGAGCTCGGTCGCAAGTCTCCGAACCCGGTCCCCTGATACCGGGATCCGGGATCCGGAATCCGGATCCCGGACCCCGGTACTCTCATGGCCCGCGGTGCCGCGCCGCCTGGGCCGCCATGATCCGAATCAGCTGCGCGTTCGTCCACGGCTGCCACCCATGGGGCTTCATGGGGCGGCCGTAGACGAACTCGGCATCGGCAGGCGGTGTGGCGCGCTTGAGGAACTCTTCCATACGGTACACGGCCAGGTTCAGATAGAAGGTGTCGTAGTCACCCACGAACAGATGAATCTTGCCGCGCAGCGAGGGGGCGAGCTTTGCCCAGTTACGCTCCAGATAGTCGCGCAGGTCGTAGTCGTGTGACTTGAAGTAGTCCGCTACTTCGCGGTTGACGTGCCCGGTGCGCAGGTCCCACAGCTCGGCGGTATAGCCGTCCTTCCCGACGGGGCCGTAGGTCGCCTCCCAGATCGCGAATTGCTCTCCCGAGCGGGCATGGCTTCCCAGCACCGCCTCGAACTGGCTCTCCTGGCGCACCGTGATGCGCGGCTGACCCGTCACCTCGACCTCCGCCGGCACTTCGGACTGCATCCACTCCGCCACCGGATAGACGAAGGCGTTGGAGTCGCTGTAGATGTTGACCAGCTCGTAGCTACGAAAATCGATCGGGTCGGGATACAGCACCCAGGTGCCCGCGAAAAAGTCGGGGTGGTAGAGCTGCAGCGCCAGCGCTTCCCAGCCGCCGGTCGAGCCGCCGGTGAGAAACCGCGCCCAGGGCTCCGCGATGATGCGGAAATGCCGCTCGAGATATGGAATCAACTCGAGCAGGATGGCGTCGCCGTAGGGTCCGTTGTTCACCGAGTTTACGGCGTACGAGTCGTCGAAATACGGCGTCGGGTGCTGGAACGTGACCGCGATCATCTGCGGGAAGCCGGGCGCCTGCCACGATCTCCCGAACTCGGCGCCGGGCTCGCGCATCGTGCGCAGCTGACGGGCGGCGCGCTGCGACGGCGTCTCGCTGTTCGGGTCGGTGGTGAAGCCGAACGGGGCGTTGAGCGAGAAGTGGCCCTGCTCGTAGACGGTGGGATAGCGCTTCGTGGTGTCGCGATCGTAGTCGCGCGGCAACAGCACCGTCGCCCCGAGGTAAATCGGGCGGCCCCACCACGCCGACAGCAGCTTGCTCTGGAACTTGATGCGCTTCACGTACTTCGTGTCGGGCGGGACCTCGACCGGCGGCAACGCGCGCGCCAACTCCAGGCGAATCGTGTATCCGGCCTGGGGATCGAGGTGCACCTTCTGCACCTCGCTCACCAGGTTGCCGGGCGAGATGTTGAACTGCTGCCCCTCCCATTGATCGTCGTGCATCCACAGAACGTGACCGTCGGCACGGTGGAAGTCGACGTACACGCTTACGACGGCCTGGACGTAGTAGTCGCCCGCGGGGATGTCTTTGAGGCTGGCCACCGGATAGCCGAGCGTCGCGCCGTCGATCACGGCGGCGGTGCCGGGGGGCAGGGAGTCGACGTCCACACCATAAAACGGCACGCAGTTGCTCTCGCCGTGGTCGCCGAGGCGCGGCTCTTCGTCCTTCTTGGTGCTGATGAAGACGTAGACGCGTCCCGTGAGCGGCGTGTTGCGTAAGGTTGCGGGGATCGCGATCTCGAAGCGTGGTCCCTGGGCTGCGGCAGGACGCGCGACGGTTGCGACGAGGGCTGCGACGACGAGCATTGGGAAGCGCACACGTACTCCAACGGTGATTGAGATGGAAGGGGACAAGTTAACGCCGGGGCGACGGGCTGAGGGTTCCAGGCCGGTCTGGTCAACGAAACCTGGTGACCGTATAGTCGATCGCCCGGTTGACCCGCAGCCGCACCGGGCGGCCGCCGACGAGGGCTGGCCGCCACAGCGTCCTGAGCATCCATAGTTGCGCATTGTGCACGAACGCCGAGTCGGCGCTCTGGATCACCCGGACCGATGTCGGTTCGGGGCGGCCGGCGGTGTCGATCACCGCCTGCACCACGACGCGACTGGTGGGCACCGTCTGGGGGAGCAGAGCCGGGACGAGTTGCGGCGATGAAAGCAGAATCGGAGGGTCGTCCACGAGGTTCGGATCGTACACCTCGTCCTCCACGGGCGTGACGCCGATGGCCGTCTGAGTCTCGCTGCTCGCGATCGCGAAACTCCTGGGGTAGACCTGTTCCTGGAGATTGACGGGCGGGACCCCCGATGCAATCGCCGCCGGGACGGTTACGGTCTGAAGATCTTTGGGCAGCACATCCAGGACGCGCGGTGGCGGCGACGCGTCTTGCGGTTCCGGCAGTGCGGTGACGACGACCGCCCTGGTGAGCGCGCCGGTCGTCCTGGCCCGTCCCGCGGACTGCGTGGCGTAGATCGCCATACTGATGATTGTGACATGGACGAGAAGCGACACACCCCAATCGCAGGCGCTCATCGCGTTCCGCTGAGGTCGGTCTGCATGCGCCAGATTCAGCGGTGCCGTGCGTCGTCGCAACGCAGCTGACGGGCGCGGCTTCCAGGATGGCTTGGGTGCGGCGGCCACCCTCTACTATTACACGGTCAGATCATGTTGTCACCCTTTGTTCGGCGCGGGTCCTGGCCCCTTGAGCAAAGGGGCTGGTGCGACTTACTGTTGCAACACTTCGGCCGTCGCCGAATCACTCCGAGGGAGATCCCAACCCGATGCTCACCGTGACCATCGAGCGCCGCCTACGGTTCGCGCTCCTCTGCCTGCTTGCCCTGCCGGCGACCCGTCTCGGGGCCCAGGAAACACTGCCGCCCCTGAAGGTCGTCGACCGCCTCTGGATCGACACGACGGCGAAGGCCTGCACCGACTTCTTCCAATACGCCAACGGCGGCTGGATCGCGCACGACACGATCCCCGCTGCCTACTCGTCCTCGGGCGTCGGCCGGGACATGAGTGACCGCAATGAGCTGGTGGTGCGAACAGTGCTGGACGACGCCGCGGCGCACCGTGCCACGCAACCGGCCGGCTCCACCCAGCGCAAACTTGGCACCTTCTACGCGTCGTGCATGGATTCGACAGGAGCGGAAGCGGCGGGGGTCGACCCGATCCGTCCTTGGCTCGCCGCGATCGACTCGATCACGACGCGCGAGCAGCTGATCGCCCAAATCGCGGCGTCGCAGGTGCGCGGGGTGAACGTCGCATTCCGCTACGGTCCGGAGGCCGATCCGCACGATGCCGCCCACTACCTCGTCTGGTTGGCGCAGGGCGGACTCGGGCTGCCCGACCGCGACTACTACACCAAGACCGACCCGCAATCGGATTCGCTGAAGCAGCAATACGTCGAGCACATCACGAAGATGTTCACCCTCGCAGGCGTCCCCGCGGCGCAGGCGGCGACCGACGCCCAATCGATCCTGGCGTTCGAGACGGAGCTGGCCCGCGCCTCGCTGACGCGGGTAGAGCGGCGCGAGCCCTCCGCCACCGATCATCCGACGACGGCCGCCGAGCTGGCGGCGCTCGCGCCCACGATCTCCTGGAGCGCGTACTTCAGAGCGATCGGGATCACCGCGCCGGTGGCGCGTCTGAATCTCGCCGAGCCGGCGTTCTTCCGGCGCGTCGACTCGCTTGTCATTACGGCGCCGCTCGACCAGTGGCGCGCATACTTGCGGTACCACGTGCTCGCCGACGCCGCGCCGTGGCTCAGCTCGCCGTTCGTCAACGAGGATTTTGCCTTTCGCTCGCGCTTCACCGGGGCGAAGGAGCTGTTACCGCGCTGGAAGCGCTGCCTGCGCGAGACCGACGGGGATCTGGGTGAGGCCCTGGGAGAGGCGTACGTCGCCAAGACGTTCCCGCCGCAGGCGCGGGCCCGCGCCAAGGCGGTGATCGACGACATCCGCGTCGCCTTCGCGGCGCGGCTGCGCCGGCTCACCTGGATGTCCGACTCCACACGGACGCAGGCGCTCGACAAGCTCAGCAAGATGGGGGAGAAGGTCGGCTACCCCGATCATTGGCGCGATTACACCAGGCTCGAATCGGCCGACGGGCCGTTCGTCCTGAACGTCGCCCGCGCCAACGCCTTCGAGTGGCAGCGCACGGTGAATCGTCCCGGAACGCCCGTCGACACGACGGAATGGGGAATCACCGTCCCCACCGTCAACGCCTACTACGATCCGGAACGCAACGAAATGGTGTTCCCGGCGGGCGCGCTCGTGCCGCAGACATTCGATCCCAAGGCCGACGACGGCGCCAACTATGGGTCACTGGGTGGCAGCTGGGCGGGGCACGAGCTGACCCACGGCTTCGACGATGAAGGGCGGCACTACGACGCGAAAGGCAATCTGCGGGACTGGTGGACCGCCGCCGATTCGGCGCACTTCACGACACAGGCCGACCGCATGGTGGCGCAGTTCGACAGTTACATCCAGGTCGACACCTTCCATGTGAACGGCCGTCTCACCCTGGGCGAGAACATCGGGGACTTCGGTGGAATCCTCACCGGATACGACGCGCTGCAGCGCGCCCTCGCCCGTAACGGGCGCCCCAAGCTGATCGACGGCTACACTCCGGAGCAGCGGTTCTTCCTGGGGTACGCCCAGAGCTGGCGCGTCCACAACCGCGACGCCTTGCTGCGGACGCGTGTGACGGTCGATCCACATGCGCCGGAGCGGTGGCGG
>DASTHG010000053.1:0-3457 GCA_035718325.1 Gemmatimonadales bacterium
CTGCCGGCGCCACGTCCTACGGCGTGGCGTTCGGCACCACCAACCCACCGCCAACAGTCTCCACGGCGCAAACGACGACCACCTACCAGCCGTCGTCCGCGCTGGCTGCGGGAACGAAGTACTACTGGAAAGTGACCGCCAACGGATCGGGCGGGACGACGGCCGGGCCGGTCTGGTCCTTCACGACGGCGACCGGCACTCCGCCGCCGCCGACGGGGAACATCGTGATCTACGCGAGTGATGTCCCCGCGGCAAACCTCCACGGCTGGACGACGGCGTCGGATTCGACGTCGCCGGGGAGCATCAAGCTGGTGACGCCGGACAACGGGGCGGCGAACACCAACGCGCCGCTCGCCAGCCCGTCCCAGTACTTCGACGTGACGTTCAGCGCCGCCGCGGGAACGCCTTACACCATCTGGCTGCGGCTGAAAGCGCTGAACAACAACAAGTTCAACGACTCGGTGTGGGCGCAGTTCTCGGACGCGCGGGTGAACGGGCAGGCGGTCTACCCGATCGGCTCGACGTCGGGGCTTCTCGTCAATCTGGCGACGAACGCCAACGCGACAAGCCTGAACGGGTGGGGCTGGCAGAACGGCGCGTACTGGCTGGCGCAGCCGACGACAGTCACTTTCGCCACCAGCGGCACGCACACCCTCCGAATCCAGATCCGGGAGGACGGCGTGCAGCTCGATCAGATCGTGCTCAGCAGCACGACGTACCTGACGACGCCGCCCGGACCGGTGAGCAACGACAACACGATCGTGCCGAAATAGACGGAGAAGAGAGAAAGTGTGCTGGGTGCCGGGTGCTGATGGAGTGCCAGGTGCCGTGCGAGGTGCCGAGGTGCGAGGCGCTGGGTGCTGATGGAGTGCCAGGTGCCGTGCGAGGTGCCGAGGTGCGAGGCGCGGGTCGCACCTGGCACCTTGCCACCCGCACCTGATATGGAACGACCCTGTCAACGCAGCTCGTTTTGTCGGCCCGAGGACGGCAGTAACGGTGGCGGTCGAGGCGGCTATCGCGACGGTTGATCACTCTGATATTCGCGGGTCGGAACCGCATAATCGTGATCCGTCGGGAGCTGCCTCGGACTAGCAACGCGGGTTGGGTCGAACGCCCACCGCATAGGTGCGTCGAGGATTCTCCTTTCCGTGTGCCCCCTCGACCGCCGCCGATCCTGCCGTCCTCGTCGTGCGCCGCGGCTAGGCGGCCGCCGGCGCCGTTTCTACGACTCGACCAATGGCCCAGATGAATCCAAGTAACTCGCGGCTCACCGCGGTGACCGCCGTCTGGGGGCATTTACCCCGTCCGAGCAGACGGCGATAGCGAGCATGCAGCCGGTGCTGGGCCTTCCACGCGATCGCGGTGACCTCAGGACTGAGCGTCGCTTGGCGCCGGCGCAGGGTCCGGCTGAGGGCCGGGCGATGCCGATAGGCCCAGGCGGCCTCACCGACGACCCGACGCAGATGCGCGTTGCCGGTCTTGGTAATGGCGCCGCGGCGGTGCCGGTCACCACTCGAATCTTCGCGGGCGCCCAGGCCGGCGTAGCCCGTCAATTGCGGCGCGCGCGTGAACCGCGAGAAGGCGCCGACTTCGGCGACGATGGTCACGGCCGACACCTTCGCAATGCCGCGCAAGGCTTGCAGGCCGTCAATCACGGCGCGCAGCCGGGCGGGCGCCCCCAGGATCGCGTCATCGATCGCCCGCTCCAGACGCACAATCCGGGCGGCCGCATGCTCGACCTCATGCAGGTAGTCCAGCAGCGTCGCCTCCTGGGCGGGCTGATCAAAGTGGACGCGCTGTTTGATCCACGTCAGGTGCCGCTCTGTCCACGCCGTGATCCGCTCCGCGGGCCGTCGTCCATGTCGCAAGAGAAACTTGCCCAGTCGATGTCGGGCGCGCAGCTGGTCCTTCTTCGCGGCCTCGCGTGCGCGCACCAGATCCCGCAGCGCCTCATGGCTGGCGTCGGGGACCCAGACGGCGGTCAAGTCGCCGGCACGGTAGCTCCGCGCCAGTTTCTCTGCATCACGCCGGTCCGTCTTGACACGGTCGCCGGCCTTGACCGGCACCAGCGTCGGCGCCACGACCTCGCATCGCACGCCGAGCGCCGTCAATTGCCAATACACCACGTACCCGGTCGGCCCGGCTTCGTAGCACACGCGCAGGGATGCGGGCGGCCCCAGGCGTTTCATCAACCGCCGAATCGCGTCGCTCCGATTCGGAATCACGCCCAGCGACCGGACCTCTCCGGCCGGCTCGGCCACCGCAACCGCGATCGTCTCCGCATGGACATCGAGACCGATAAATCGTACCTTGCCCATGACCGGCTCCCTTCGCATGTGGCTCTGCGTTGTGCAGTCCTCAACTCGCAGCGTAATCCACGAGCTGCGAATCGGAGCCGGTCGTTCCATTCTGACTAGCACGCAGCACTCGGCACTCTGCACCTTCTGCCCATGCATCTCCTCGACTGGCTGGTCATCGCGGCGTACCTCGTCTGGATCGTGTACGACGGTCTGAAGCGAACGCGCTCGGCCAACGAGATTGAGGGCTATCTCCTGGCCAAGCGCAGCCTGCCGTGGTGGGCGGCCGGGCTCTCGGTGATGGCCACGCAACTCTCGGCCATCACGCTGGTCGGCACCACCGGCCAGGGGTACTCCGACGGCATGCGCTTCGTGCAGTTCTACTTCGGCCTGCCGATCGCGATGATCATCCTGTCGGTGACGGTGATCCCGTTCTTCTACCGGGCCCGCGTCTACACCGCCTACGAGTTCCTCGAGCAGCGCTTCGACGCCAAGGTCCGCGGCCTCGCCACGCTGCTGTTCCTCGCCGGCCGCAGCCTGTCGTGCGGCGTGATCATCGCGGCGCCGGCGGTCATCCTCTCGATCGTGCTCGGCTGGAACCTGACGCTCACCGTCCTGGCGATCGGCGTCCCCACCGCGCTGTACACGATGTTCGGCGGCGTCCAGGCGGTGGCGTGGACCGACGTGAAACAGATGGGGATCGTGGTGACGGGCGTCTTCGCCGCGGTGCTCGTGCTCGTCCTCGGCCTGCCGCGCGAGGTCGGCCTCGGCGAGGCGTTGCACGTGGCCGGTGCGGCCGGCCGGCTGCGCACGCTCGACTTCACCTTCAACTTCACCGAGAAGTACACCTTCTGGTCGGGGACGATTGCCTCGCTGTTCCTGATGCTGTCGTACTTCGGGTGCGACCAGAGCCAGGTGCAGCGCTACCTGACGGCGCGCTCCATAGACGAGGCGCGCAGCTCGCTGATGATGAGCGCCTACGTGAAGATCCCGCTGCAGGCGCTGATCCTCCTGATGGGCGTGCTGGTGTTCGTGTTCTACCTGTTCAACCAGCCGCCGATGCTCTTCAACCCGTCACAGCAGGCGCGCGTCGAAGCCAGCGGCCGCGCGGGCGAGTACAGCGCCCTGGAGCGCGAGTTCAAGCAGACGTTCGACAACCG
>DASTHG010000054.1:0-6206 GCA_035718325.1 Gemmatimonadales bacterium
CGGCCGCGAGCGGTGGAAAGTTCAAGGTCGAGGCAATCCGGGTCGATGGGCCTGCCGACCTTCCCACGGCGTTGGCGCGGCTGACCAACCGGGCGGATGTCCTGTGGAGTCTCAACGAGCCGGTCGTCTATAACCCGGAGACTGCACGGTCGTTGCTGCTGTTCTCGCTGCGCAACCGCATTCCTCTCGTCGGGCAATCTCCCGCGTGGGTGCGTGCCGGCGCGCTGTACGCTCTGGAGCGCGACTACGACGACGTCGGGGCACAGTGCGCCTACGAGGCGCTGCGGATCCTGAAAGGCGAGGCGGCCGCTACGCTGCCGCCCGCGCCCCCGCGCAAGGTGCGCTACGCCTTGAACCAGCGCACGGCCGCCGAGCTGCAGCTCACCCTCACCGATGCCATCCTGCACGGTGCGGTGGAGGTGGTGAATTAGCACCGGCCGGGGCCTCGCGCGGCTCGGACTGCGGGCGCGGATTCAGCTGCTGACGCTGGGCATGCTGTTCGTGACGATGTGCGGGTTGTTGACCTTCGGCGTCGTCGTGATGCTGCGCGAGAGCCGGGACCGCCTGCTCGACAAGAGCCGCGTATTGGCGGTCATGGTCGCGCGCAACGCCGAGTTCGGCGTGTATACGGGAAATGCCACGGAGCTGGCCGGCGTCGTCGCGGGTCTGCGGACCGATCCCGAAGTGGTCTACATCCGGTTCGTGGGCGCCACCGGCCGGACCATCCTGGCCGAGCGGTTCTCCGGCAGAGACTCCGTGCCGCCGCTGCGCGCCGTCCCGGCCGACCTCGCGGCGCCCGAGGCGCTGCGCCTGCCGGGCGCGGATCGGGGGGCGCGCGCGCTGGGCGGGATCGTGGACGTCGTCGCCCCGGTCGGTGGAACCACCAGCCCGGCGAACCAGCTGCTCGCGGGCGACGTGCTGGCGCAGAACGCGTCCAGCGAACGTGTGGGCCTTGTGCAACTCGGCTTGTCGGGCGCCGGAGTCGGCGCGTCGGTGCGGCGGTTCCTCGCCCAGGCGGCGGTGGTCACCCTGATCCTCGCCCTGTTCGGGTTCGTGAGCACGGCGCTGGTCACGCGGCGCATCACGGCCCCGGTCGGCCGGCTCGTCGCCGCTACGCAGGCCGTGGCCGACGGGCAGTTCGACGTGGCGGTCAGCCCCCAGGGCGGTCCCGAGTTGGGCCGGCTCGCACGGTCGTTCCAGAACATGGTCGGCCGGCTGCGGGAGTCGCGCGCGGCACTGGAGGAGTCGCACCGGGTCCTCGAGAACAAGGTCGAGGTGCGCACGCGGGCACTCGAGGACCAGACGCGGCGCGCGCAGGAAGCGAGCCGGACGAAGTCCCAGTTCCTGGCCAGTATGAGCCACGAGATCCGGACCCCGATGAACGGCGTGCTGGGCATGATCGATCTGCTGTTGGCGACGGGTCTCACCCAGGAGCAGCGCCGCTTCGCCGACATCGTGCGCACGTCCGGGGAAGCGTTGCTCGACATCATCAACGACATCCTCGACTTCTCGAAAATCGAAGCCGGTCGCCTGGAGCTCGAGTCGGCGCCGTTCGATCTGCGCGATACGGTCGAAGAGATCTCCGATCTGCTGTGCCAGCGCGCCTACACCAAGGGACTCGATCTCGTCCCGGTGATCGAGGACGACGTGCCGTGCCTGCTCGTCGGGGACGCCGGCCGCCTGCGCCAGATTCTCGTCAACCTGCTCGGCAACGCCGTGAAGTTCACCGACGCCGGGGAGGTGGGCATCCGGGTGGCGGTGATCGAATCCACGGAGATGCGCGCGCGCCTGCGATTCGAGGTCTCCGATACCGGGGTCGGCATTCCCGAGGACGTGCAACGCCGCTTGTTCACGGCCTTCACCCAGGCAGATGCTTCAACCACGCGACGCTTCGGAGGGACGGGGCTCGGCCTCGCGATCGTGAAGCAGCTCGCCGAACTCATGCACGGCGAGGTGGGGTTGACCAGTCGCCCCGGAGCGGGCTCCACCTTCCGGGTCGACCTGGAGCTCGAGCGACAGGCCGCCGGGATAGCAGCGGCCAGCGTCGCGGCGCCGGCGCTCGCCGGCCTCCGCGCGCTCGTGGTGGACGACAACGCCACCAACCGCGAGGTGCTGTTGTCCTACTTGCATGAGTGGGGGATGGATGGGCAGGCGGTCGGGGACGGCGCTGCGGCGATCGAGCAGGCGCTCCAGGCCTCGACCGGTGGCGCGGCGTTCGACCTCACCATCCTGGACTACAAGCTTCCAGAGATGACCGGCGTCGAGGTGGCTCGGGCGATGCGCGCACAGCCCGAGCTCGCATCGTTGCGGATGTTGTTACTCACCTCGCTCGGCGGACCGGGTGAGGCCGCCATGGCGAAGGAAGCAGGCGTCAACGCCGTTCTCACGAAGCCGGTGCGCAAACGTGCGCTCGAAGGTGTGCTCAGGGCCCTGCTGAGCGGCGCGGGCGACGCCGAAACGCCGGTCGCGCTTCCGGGTCAGGCCGTCTCGGCTGAACTCAGCGCTCCCGACGCGCGCATCCTGGTGGTGGACGACAATCTCATCAATCAGCGCGTCATCAGCGCGATGCTGGAACGACTCGGCTGCTCCGTCAGGATCGTGGAGAACGGCCGTCTCGCGATCGAGGCCGCCGCGCAGGCGTCGTTCGACGTCATCCTGATGGACTGCCAGATGCCTGTGATGGACGGCTACAGCGCGACCGCTGAGTTACGGGCACGCGAAGCACGCGGTGCGCAGCGCACGCCGATCATCGCGTTGACCGCCCACGCGTTGGCGGGTGAGCGGGAACGCTGCCTCGCGGCGGGGATGGACGACTATCTCACCAAGCCAGTGCGCCCACCACAGCTGGCCGCGGCGTTGCGTCGCTGGCTGCCTCCCGCCAAGGTGACGCTGGCAGAGCAGGCGGCCGCGCCGGATCCTGCGCCGAGCGCGGAGCCAGCCCCCACGACGTCGACGTTCGACCCCCAGGCGCTCGTCGACCTGCAGGCATTCGCCCCGGGTCGTCCCGAGTTCGTGACGGAGACGGTGGCGGTGTACCTCGAATTGACGCCCGGCGCCCTGGGGGAGGCGCGACAGGCGCTCACCCAAGGGGATCAGACGACGCTCCGCCGGGTGTTTCACTCGCTGCGGACATCGTGCGCCATGGTGGGCGCCCGGCGAATGAGCACGCTCAGCGAAGCAGGGGAGGTGGCGGTGCTGGACGGCGACCTGGGGCAGGCCGAGCGTCTGTTGGGAGAGGTGGATGAGGAATTCGGGCGCGTGCAGGAGGCTTTGGGCGCGCTCGAGCCCGCGGCGTAGCAACGCGCGACCCTCGGCCCGGGATCAGCCGATATGGGTCTCGATGTGGGTCTCGATCACCGCGAGGACCACCTTGGGATCGATCGGCTTCGCGATGAACGGGAAGCCACCAATCTCGCCTCCCGACTTCCGCACCTCTCGTTGCTGCACCAGCGAGGTGAGGAAGACAATGGGGGTGCCTTTGAGGTTCGGGTCGTCCCGAATCTGCGCGGCCAACTCGCCACCCTCGATGTCCGGCATCACAATGTCCAGCAGGATCAGATCCGGCATAAACTGGCGGGCCGCCTGCAGCGCCTTGGTTGACGAATTCTCGGTCCGTACCTCGTAGGTCCCGGTCCCTTCGAGGAATACCTTGAGAGTTCGTGTAATGATGACCTCATCGTCGACGACCAGAATCCTCTTCTTCTCGCTCATTGGGCCTTCCTGTGCATACCGGGACGCAACGGTTACGACTGTAGCCCCGATCCAACTTGCTCGCCCGAAGCCAAAGGGACAAGCGCTCGGTTCCGGTCGACTACCCGTCTCGATGCAGCGCCACGCGGGTGGGGTGCCGCCCCCCCAGATAGGCCAGCGACGCCAGCACAACCACCCCACCCGTGAGCAGCCACGCCATAGCCGTCGCCTGCGTCATCAGCCAAACAATCAATCCCGCCGCCACCCAGGGGACGACTCCCCCCGCGGGCATCCGGAACGGCTCGCCATCCGATCGGACATCCCGTCGCCTGAGCATCGCGGCTGCCAGGGTGCAGGCGAGATATACGAGCAGCACGGCAGAGGCGGACACGATCGCCAGCTGTACGTAGGTGCCGGTGAGGGCAATCGCGCAGACGACGACCGCCTGGACTACGATCGCGACGGACGGCGTGTGGTGTCCGGGATGGACGGTGGCGAGGGGCCGGGGGAGGAATCCGTCACGGGCCAGGGCGAACAGGGTGCGCGGCGTCGACAGCATCGAGGCGGCCATGAATCCGAACGTCGAGATGATGGCCCCAATGAGAATGAGGCGCCTGCCCGCCGCGCCCGCGAATTGCCCCGCGGCCGCCGCGAGCGGCGCTGTGGCATTCTCGGGTGCGGCGAGGGCGCTGCCCAGCACGCCCTGGGCGACCAGCTGGATCGAGATGTAGAGCAGGGCGACCCCGCAGAGCCCGAGGCCGATCGCCCGGGGCACCGTGCGTTGGGGGGTGACGACTTCGCCCGACACCTGCAGCGCGGACTCCATTCCAAAGAACGCGAACATCAGGAGCAGCCCGGTCGCGGCGATCTTGCCCGACGGGGGCAGCGCGGGGATTGCGAGATTGGCGGACGTCACGTGCGGCAGGCCGATCAGGACAAACGCCACCAGAGGCACGAGCTTCGCGAAGATCGTAATGCCGCTCGTGCGGGAGCCCAGCGCTGCCCCGCGTACATTGACGATAGCGAGAGATCCCACGAGCAGCACGACGACAACGAGTCTCCAGACGAGCCCGCCCAGTCGCGGGATCAGCTGCGACAGTGTGTCGGCAAACACCCCTGCCACGGCGCCCATCGCGATCGTGATTCCGAGCCAGAGCAGGACGCCACAGAGATAGCCGATGTAGGGACCAAAGGCGGATTCCACGTACGCATAGGGGCCGCCACTCTGGGGCACGCGGCTCCCGGCCTCGGCGAAACAGAGCGCGACGAGCGCCATGGCCACGGCGCACACCAGGTAGGCGAGGGGTGCCGCGGCGCCGAGCTGGGCCGCGGCGTTGGCGGGGAGGACGAAGATCCCCGCACCCACCGTGATGTTGAAGATGGCGGCCGCGAGGCCGCGCACACCGATGACACGTCGCAGCTCGGCCTGCTTGAGGTCTGGCATGGCGCTCCTAATTTGTCTTCATCGAGGGCGGTCCGCCTGCACCCTCTGGAGGTGATCGATGCCGTCTCGGGACGCTGATCAGAGTCTCGTCATCTCGTACCTGTCGTTGCGGCGACTCATCGGGGTGCTCGGAATGGCGCTCCCGTTCGTCGTGCTGCTGTGGGGGTGGACGATTTGCGGCTGCACCAGGGTGCTGCCGTCGATCAGCGACTACTACTCGCTGCGCACGCGCGACGCGCTGGTGGGGATCCTGTGCGCCATCGCCTGCTTTCTGTTCACGTACCGGGGGTTCGACGACGACGACCGCTACGGCAACCTCGCCGCGCTGTTCGCGGTCGCCGTGGCGTTCTTCCCCAACAGCGGCACACCGCTCGAGCGCATAGTGCACTTCAGCTCGGCGCTCGGCCTGTTGCTCGTGCTCGCGTATTTTTCGCTCAAGATCTTCACGAAATCGGGCGGTCATCGGACGCCGCAGAAGCTGGTCCGCAATCGCGTGTACAACGTGTGCGGCGGCGTCATTCTCGGATGCGTCGTGTTGATCGGACTATACAAGTCGGTGTTGGCCGACACGCAGCTCGCTGTGTGGCACCCGGTATTCTGGCTCGAGACGCTCGCGCTCGAGGCGTTCGGATTCTCCTGGCTCGTGAAGGGCGAAACACTGTGGCGCGATAGGTAGCTCCGGCGATCCCACGCCGATCGCCGGAGCCGGGGCGTCAGTCCTTCAGGACGAACGTGACCTTCATCCGGATGCGGTATTCGGTGACCCGGCCGTTGTCCACTTCGACCTTCATGTCCTTCACCCAGGCGCCGCGAATCTGCTGCAGCGTCTTACTGGCGCGGGTGATCCCCGCCTGGATGGCGTCCTCGAATCCCTTGGGCGATGAAGCGGTGATCTCGGTGACCTTGGCGACTGGCATGGAACCCCCCTGAGAGAGTTCGGCTAGAGTAGTCGCCGCGGGACCACGTCACAAGCTGCACCGCAACATGTCCGGATGTCGTCCGAGGCGGTGCTCACCGCTCACTCGCTCGGGGTTGGGCGGATATATCCAGCCCCGCGATGCGCCGCCTGCCG
>DASTHG010000055.1:0-6641 GCA_035718325.1 Gemmatimonadales bacterium
TAACCAGCTCTCGCACGGCGGTCGCCAGGGAATCCAGTCCGCCCGCGGCCTTCGCGGCTACGCGCTCGCGCAGCACGCGGATCAGGTGGTCCCGCTCGACGGGCTTGGTGAGGTAATCGGCGGCGCCCAGCTCGAACGCGAGATGCTGCTCGTCCACCATCGAGAGCATGATCACCGGGATCTCGGCCGTCGCCGCATCTCCCTTGAGCGTCGAGAGCACCGCCCAGCCGTCCATCCCCGGCATCACGATGTCGAGCGTGATCGCGTCGGGATGACGCTCGCGCGCGAGATGCAGGCCGGTCACGCCGTCCGCCGCCCCGACCGCGCGCATGCCGTGTTTCTCGAGGCAGCGGATCACGAGATCGCGCGCGGCCGCGTCGTCGTCGATGACGAGGACGGTGCTGGCCCGCGCACCCGGCGCACCCGACTCGCGCTCGTCTGGCGCGGCCTGCTCCTCCGGGCCCCCCGCGGGCAGTCGCACGGTGAACGTGGACCCGGCGCCGGCCTGGCTCTCCACCGCGACCTCCCCGCCCATGAGCTGACAGAGCCGCCGGGTGATCGCGAGCCCGAGCCCCGTCCCGCCGTACTTGGCAGCGGTCGATGTTTCGGCTTGCGAGAACGCCTGAAACAGCCGGGCCAGCTGCTCGGGCGTCATGCCGATTCCCGAATCCCGTACGCGGAAAACGACATCGAGACCCGTCCGCTCGACCTCCAGCGTGATGCGGCCGTGATCGGTGAACTTGCAGGCATTGGAGAGCAGGTTGAGCAGGACCTGCCGCAGGCGGGTAGTGTCGGAGCGCATCTCCCCGACAGCGGCGTCGCACGAGACCGCGAGCCGGTTGGCGTTGCGTTCCACGAGCGGCTGGATCGTCGTCGCCACCTGCTCCACCACCGGGGCCACCGCGAACGTCTCGAGGTGCAGCTGCATCTTCCCCGCCTCGATCTTGGAGAGATCGAGCACGTCGTTGATCAGCGTGAGAAGGTGTTTCCCGGCCGCGTGGATTTTCTGGAGGTCCGGCACGGCGTCCGTCTCGCCGTGCTCTTCCGCGTCTTCCTGAAGCATTTCGCTGTAACCGATGATCGCGTTCAACGGGGTGCGCAGCTCGTGGCTCATGCTGGCGAGGAACTGGCTCTTGGCGCTGTTCGCGGCCTCGGCCTCCCGCCGCGCGCGCAGCAGCTCGGTGATGTCGTGATACAGCGCCATCAGTCCGACGCGCCGCCCGCCGACGACCACCGGAACGCCCAGCACCTCCACGTCCACGATGGTTCCATCCTTCCGTCGCCGCTGGCTGATAACCTGGACGGGACGGCTGTGGAGCGCCTGTTCCGTGTAGGCGGCCGCCTCGATGCGCGTGGTCTCGGTGGTGATGAACGCATCCAGATCCTTGCCGACCACCTCCGCCTCCCGGTAGCCGTACAGCTTCTCGAAGGCCGGGTTGGCGGAGACGACGTTGTGGTTGACGTCCAACGTCACGATCGCCACCGGGGAGTTCGAAACCAGCTCGGCGAAGTACTGCCGCTGCTCCTGGGCAGCCGTGAAGAGACGGGCGTTCTCGATCGCGATCGCCGCCTGCGGTGCGAAGAGGTTGAGCAGGCGCAGGTCATCGGAACCGAACCGCCGGTTGGGGTCGCGGTCCATGAACGCGATCGCGCCGACCAGATGGCCGCCCATCAGGAGCGGCGCGACCATGACGGCGTGGAAGTCGACCTGGGCGTACTGGGGCGAGCGGCCCGTCCACTCCAGATAGTTGTCGATGAGCAGCGGTTTGCCGTCGCGCGCCGCGCAGCCCATCGCGCCCTCCCCGAGCGCCATGCGCGTGCCGGTCGTATCGCGCTTGCCGATGTTGTGGCTCGCGACGACCTCGAGCTCGCGAGTGGCGGTATGGTAAATCGCCAGCTCGCCGTGACTCACGTGCAACAGGCTCACGGCCCGCTCGAGCACCGCCTGCAGCAGCGTCGACAGCTCGAGCTGCGCCGAGAGGTCGGCCATCGTCGCGCGCAGCGCCTCTTCCTCGTCGGCCCGCTGCCGCTCGGCGCTCAGCAGGCGGGCACGCCCGATGGCGATGCCCGCCTGATTCGCCGCCGCCGTCAGAATTTCGAAGTCGTTTTCGTCGAACGCGTGCGGGTGATTGCTCTCCACCACCAGCACTCCGACGAGCCGCCGGTTGATCATCACCGGCACGTCCACCTCGGACCCTTCGTTGCGGGTCGGGAGATAGCGAGTGTCGTGGGTGACTTCGGGTGTGTAGTGGAGGCGACCATCGAGGAGCGGCAACTCGCTCAGGCCCTGACCGGGACGCACGCGCAGTCCCGTCGGGGCCGAGTCCCATCCGGCACTGGCCTCCAGAACCCGATCGCCGCTGGCCGGATCGACGAGCAACAGGGCCACGAAGTCGTAGCCGAGCGCTTCGTCGCGCAACCCGGCGGCGGCCGCACGACAGATCTCGGCCTCCGTCTCCGCCACGGCGATCGCCGTGCTGAGACGCATCAATGCCGCACCACGGTCGGGCGACGGAGACCGAACTCGAGTGTGACGGGAGTGGATTGCTGCGCGCTTAGGCACCAGTGCAGGTTGAATATGACCCTGCCATTACTCGGCGCCAGTGTGTCTTCATACTGCACCATGTCAGCGGGATGTCGCGTCGGAACATCAATCCATACAAGGGGCGGCGGGATGCGAAGCCGACGGCTGATGGCCGTTGGCTGACGGCGTATTTAGATTCCCGCATGTGAGCGAATTCGTCTTCGGTACCAATAACGCCGCGTTCGTGCAGGTGATGTACGAGCAATACCTGCGTGACCCTGCCTCCGTCTCGGACGACTGGCGCGCCCTGTTCGACAATGGAAAGCTGGCGGAACTGCCCATCATCAAGACCGATCGGGCGGAAGTCCTCGCGTCCGCCGCGCCACCTGCACCGCCGACTGCTGCGTCTGGCGCTGCGCCCGCCCAGGGGATGACGGCGATTACGGGCCCCGCCGCCCGGCTCGTTCAGAACATGACCGACTCGCTCGGCGTCCCGACGGCGACCTCGTTTCGGGATGTCGCCGTGACGACGCTCGCAGCCCGCCGAGCGGGGCTCAATGCCGCGCTCGCGACGCGCAACCTGAAGATCTCGTTCACCCACCTCATCGGGTGGGGGATCGTCCAGGCCACCAGGCAATTCCCGGTGATGGTGCGCGCGTTCCACGAAGTGGACGGGAAGCCGCACCGCTTCGATCCCGACGGGATCCACCTCGGCCTCGCCGTGGACGTGGAGCGCAAGGACGGCAGCCGTACCCTCGTCGTGCCGGTGATCAAGCACGCCGAGGCGATGGACTTCGCCGCCTTCCATACCGCCTACGAGACGCTGGTCGAGAAGGCCCGGGCGAACCGGCTGCTCCCCGATGATTTCGCCGGCGCCACGATCACGCTCACCAACCCGGGAACGATCGGGACCGTGGCATCGGTGCCGCGACTCATGAAAGGCCAGGGCTCGATCATCGCCACTGGCGCCATCCGGGACGTCGCCGGTGCGCCGATCATGACGATCACGAGCACCTACGACCACCGCGTGATTCAGGGTGCGGAGTCGGGCATGTTTCTGCGGCGGCTCGAGGGGTTGCTGCAGGGCGCAGACGGGTTCTACGACGCGATCGCGGCGAGCCTCGGTGAGATGGGTGTCGGCACTCCGCCAACGCCCGCTCCTGAGGCAGCACGGGTCGCCGCCCCCACCGCACCGACCTCTATCGATGATCTCAAGAACGTGGCGGCTGCGATGGCGCTCGTCAAAGCCCACCGCCACTTCGGTCATATGGCGGCACGGCTGGATCCCCTCGGCTCGACGCCCCCAGGGGATCCTGCGCTCGACCCCGGCCCGCTGGGCCTGACGCCGCAGGCGATGGCGCGCATCCCGTCCGAGGTCCTGCGCATCTATGTCCCCGGCAAAACGCTGGCGGAGGCGTATCCCAATCTGCACGACATTTACTGCGGCACGATCGCGTACGAAGTCGAGCACATCGGGAGCCACGAGCAGCGTGTCTGGCTGCGCCAGGTGATCGAGTCGGGGCTGCATCGCAAGCGTCAGTCACCCGAGGCAAAGAAGAAGCTGTTCGCCCGCCTCATCGCAGTGGAAGCGCTCGAGAAGTTCCTGCATCGCGCCTATCTCGGTCAGAAACGGTTTTCGATCGAGGGCCTCGACGTGATGGTGCCGATGCTCGATCTCACGATCGAGATGGCGGGTACCAGCGGCGCGCGCGACGTGGTGATCGGCATGGCGCACCGCGGGCGCTTGAACGTGCTGGCGCACACCGTCGGGTTGCCCTACGAGACGATCTTCGCCGAATTCGAAGGCGGGCGGCACGTCGAGGAGACGCTGACCCCGGAAGGCGGCACGGGCGACGTGAAGTACCACCACGGGGCCAAAGGCACGACGCGGACGGCCTTCGGCAAGACGATCACCGTCAGTCTCAGCCCCAACCCGAGCCACCTCGAAGCGGTGAATCCCGTGGTCGAAGGCCGCGCCCGCGCGGAGCAGACGAGCCGCCAGGGGACCGAGGCCCACCACGACGGCACGATCGCCGTCCCCGTGCTGATCCACGGCGATGCCGCCTTCCCCGGACAGGGCGGCGTGGCCGAGACGTTCAACCTGGCGCGCCTCGCCGGCTACGCGACGGGCGGCACGATTCACCTGATCGGCAACAACCAGATCGGGTTCACGACCGACCCGCGCGAGGGACGTTCCACCGACTACTCGAGCGATCTCGCCAAGGGCTTCGACGCGCCGATCATTCACGTCAACGCCGACGATCCCGAAGCGGCCCTCGCCGCAGTGCGGCTCGCGATGATGTATCGCGAGAAGTTCCGCAACGACGTCGTGATCGACGTCGTCGGGTATCGGCGCCATGGCCACAACGAGGGCGACGAGCCGGCGTATACGCAGCCGATGATGTACGAGCGCATCAAACAGACGCCGACGGTGCGCGAGAAGTATGCGGCGCAGCTCACCCAGGAAGGCGTGCTGGACCAGGCCACGGCCCAGGCGGAGTGGGACGCCGCCTATGCGCGGCTGCAGGAAGTGCAGCAGGCGCTGAAGGCGAGCCTCGCGGCGGGGACCGGCGGCGAGGAGCCACGCCGCATCTCGCTCCAGACGGCGGCCGAGCCGGAGACGGCGGTGCGCGCCGAGCTGCTCACGACGCTGAACGAACAGCTGCTCGCCGTTCCGGAGAGCTTCACCCCGAACCCCAAGTTGAAAAAACAGCTCGAGCGCCGGCGCGAGACGCTGGGGCCCGCGGGCGGCATCGAATGGGCGCAAGCCGAGGCGGTCGCCTTCGCGTCGCTGCTCGCCGAAGGCGTTCCGATCCGCCTCACGGGCCAGGACAGCGCGCGCGGCACGTTCAGCCAGCGTCACCTCGTGCTGCATGACGCCACCAACGGCCGGCGGTACGCGCCGATGCAACACCTCCCGGCCGCCCGAGCGCCGTTCGAGCTGCACAACAGCCCCCTCTCGGAGCTGGCGTGCATGGGCTTTGAGTACGGCTACGCGGTGGCGGCGCCCGAGGCGCTGGTGTTGTGGGAAGCGCAGTACGGCGACTTCGCCAACGGTGGCGAAGTGATCATCGATCAGTTCATCATCTCGGGACTCGCCAAGTGGGGACAGACGTCGCGACTCACGCTGCTGCTGCCGCACGGCTATGAAGGCCAGGGGCCGGAGCACTCGAGCGCCCGCCTGGAGCGGTTCCTCGCCCTCGGCGCAGAGGGCAACATTCGCATCGCCAACTGTACCACGCCCGCGCAGTACTTCCACTTGCTGCGGCGCCAGGCTCGGCACGGCGACATGCGGCCGCTGGTCGTCTTCACGCCCAAGAGCCTGCTGCGCCTGCCGGCAGCGACGTCGCGGCTCGAGGAACTGACGAGCGGGAAATTCCGCGCTGTGCTCGACGACCCCGGGGCCGCCGACCGCCGCGACGCCGTCACCCGACTCGTGCTGTGCAGCGGCAAGATCTACTACGATCTCACGTCCTCCCCCGCGCGCGCCGCGGCGACGCACGTAGCCATCGCCCGCGTCGAGCTGCTCTACCCCTTCCCCGTCGCCGATCTGACGGAGCTGGTGCGCCGCTATCCGAAGCTCACGGAAGTAGTGTGGGTGCAGGAGGAGCCGCGCAACATGGGCCCGCGCAAGTTCATGCTGCCGAAGCTGCGCGACCTCACCCCGACCGGCATCACCATCAAGGACGTATCCCGTCCCGAACGGGCGAGTCCTGCCGAAGGCTATCCGGCGGCACATCAGGCCGAGCAGGCCAGGATCGTGAAAGAAGCACTCACCTGAACGCCGACCCGGTCCTGGTCGTCATTCGCTACGCTGTGTTCGGAGCCTTCGTCCTGGCGCTGCTCGTCGCGGGGTTGTCGTGGCTCGTGCGTGCGCGGAAGATCTCGCCGTTCAGCGCCGTCGGCCGCGGGATGCGAAACCTGACGGACCCGGTGATCAACCCGATCGAGCGCGTGGTGGTGCGCCGTGGCGGCAATCCCGTGCAGGCGGGGTGGTGGCTCGTCATCCTCGTCGCCGTCATTGGGGTCGTCGTGCTGGCCATTGCCCAGTTTGTCCTCGAGTCGGGACGCCGACTTGCCCTGGCGGCGGCGCTGGGGCCGCGTGCCCTGATCGCGA
>DASTHG010000056.1:0-4717 GCA_035718325.1 Gemmatimonadales bacterium
CTTGTTCGACCAACGAACATCTCGTGGCGTCTACTCAACCCGTAGTGCGCTCATGGGGTCGATCCCGGCGGCCCGCCGGGCGGGGAGGTAGCTCGCGACGCACGTCACGGCGGTGACGGCGAGCAGCGCGGCAGCGAACGCGATCCGGTCTCCCGGCTGGACACCGATGAGGTACGCGGTGAGGAACCGTGCTCCGAGCGCGGCGCACACGAGGCCCGTCGCGCCACCCGCGAGCGTGGCCGCGAGCCCATGGCGCACCACCAGCCCGACGATGCGCGCCGGCGTGGCCCCGATGGCGATCCGCACGCCGATCTCGCGGGTGCGCCGCTCCACGAGATACGAGATCACACCGTAGAGACCGAGGCCGGTCAGGAACAGCGCCACCAGGGCGGCGACGAGCAGCACCACCGCGCCGAGATGCACGGCGGTGTTGTTCGCGTCCACCTGGGAAGCCAACGTCATCAGCTCGGCAATGGGCACGGCGGGATCGGTCGCGGTGATCGCCTGTCGCAGCCGTGGCAGCGCGGTCGCCGGATCGCCACGGACCCGCACAGCCAGTCGGGCGTCGACTTCGGGCTCGAATGCGTTTTGCCAGAACGGCACCAGAACGACCGGCGGTGCCGGCGTCGTGATGGGATGCACCGCGAAATCCGCGGTCACGCCGACGATCCGAAACGTCTTGCCGCCAAGCACGATCGTCCGTCCGAGGGGAGTTTCTCCGGGCCACAACGTTCGGGCGACGCTCTCGGTCACAATCGTGACCAGCGGCGCCTTGGTGTCGTCGGACTCGACGAACTCCCGCCCCGCGAGCAGCGGGATCCGCAGCGTGGCGAGAAAGCCGGGTGAAACGAAACGGGCGTACGCCAGCAGCGCGGTATCTGCGGCGCTGCGACCGAGCGGCAACTGCGTGGGACCTTCGTCCCACAGGAAGCCGCGTCCCCGACCGAAGGCGACACCGGTGACATCCGGCATTCCCGCGAGCCGCGCGACCACCTGATGCAGGAACCGCTGCGCGCGCGGCGGTTCGTAGTGGATCTGCTCGGGCCGCAACCGGATGAGGGCCATATGGGAAACGTCGAATTGCTGGCGGTGCATCAGGGTGAGAAAGCTCCGGGCCATGAGCGCCGCGCCCACGAGCAGCGTGAGGGAGAGCGCGACCTGCGCACCCATCAGCGCCAGTCGGCCCCGCCCCCGACCGGCGATGCGCGACTCGGCGGCATGGCGCGCCAGCGCGGCGCGGCTCGTCGTGACGGCCGGCAACACGCCGAACAACGCCACAGCGGCGAGCGATGCCCCCAGGGCGAACAACAGCACCCGCGCGTCGAGGCTCAAATAAAAGAAATGCGGGAAGCCCTCACTGTCTTCGGCGAAAAACCCCATCAGTGCGCGCACCGCGCCGATCGAGAGCAGGACTCCGAGCACGCCACCCGTGCCCCCGAGGAGGAGATTCTCGGTCACGAGCTGCCGGATCACTCGGGCCGCATCGGCGCCGAGCGAGTACCGCAGCGCCACCTCCGGCGAGCGGGACAGTCCGCGCGTGACCAGCAGTTCGGCGACATTGGCGCAGGAGATCACGATCAGGAGCAGCGCGATTCCGGCCAGCAGCGGGGCGAGCGCGACGTAGTCGGTGCGCTGGTCCGTCGCCATCCCGCGCAGCGGAGCCAGTGTGACGCGGGGCGTCGTGTCGTGGCCGAAGGCCATGAGGCCAAGCGCCGGGGACAACGCCTGGACCTGCAGGCGCGCCTGCGCGATCGTCGCGTGAGGGGCGAGCCGGGCGAGCACGGTGGCCTCGTGGCACCCCGGCCGCCCCACGCAGGTGGTGCCCATGACGCCGAGCATCATCGTCGGCAGCCAGAGGTCGTTGGGGGCGCCGCCGATCGAGATCCCGATGAACCCGGGCGGCGCTACGCCGACGACCACCACGTCGCGACCGCGCACCTGGATGTGCTCGCCCAGGACGCTCGGGTCGGCGGCGAATCGCGTGCGCCAGAGATCGTAGCCGAGCACGGCGACGGCGTCGCGGTCGGGGACCGAGTCTTCTGCCGGCAGGAAGAAGCGGCCGAGCTGCGGTCGCACTCCGAGCACCGCGAAATAATCGGGCGACACGAAGGCGCCAAACTGCTCGGTGGCCGCTCCGCGTGCCGCGACGAGCAGGACTTCTCGTGAGTCGTGCGCGGCCACGGCGTCTAACGCCGGGGCACGAGCCCGCAGCAGCGCAGTGCCCGATGTCCCGATCCAGACCTCGCGGCCACTGGGTCGGCGGAAGGAGATCGAGACGAGCCGTTCGGCATGCGGCACGGGGAGGGGACGGAGGAAAATCGAGTCCACGATCGTGAACACCGTGACCGTTGCGGCGATTCCCAGTGCGATCGTCAGCACCGTCGTGAGCGCGAACCCCGGGTGCCTCCGCAACGAGCGCCAGCCGTAGTGCAGGTCCCGGATCAGGTCTTCCACGAAACGGCTGCGCAGCACGTCGCGCGCGGCTTCTTCATGCCCGGCGACGCTGCCGAACTCGATCCGGGCACGACGCCGTGCGTGCTCCGGCGACATTCCCGCCCGGATGTGTCGCTCGGTGAGCTGATCCACATGGAACTGCATCTCCTCCCGCATCGCGTGCTCGTCCGCGGAGCGCCGGGTGAGCCCCACGAGGCGGGAGAGGGCGGCTCGGAGACGGGTGCGTGCGTTCATGGAGTCACGACCGCGAGGATCAGATTCACAGCGTCCGACGCCCGCTGCCAGGTCCGCTGCTCTTCAGCGAGGCGTTTGCGTCCCGTCGCCGTCAACGCGTAGTACCGCGCGCGCCGGTTGTGCTCCGTCGTCTTCCACTCCGAGCGCACCAGCCCCTGGCTCTCCAGCCGGTAGAGGGCAGGGTAGAGCGACCCCTGGTTGAGCTGGAAGACGTCGCGCGACCATTGCTGCAACCGTTCGGTGATTCCCCAGCCGTGCATCGGTTCGAGGGAGAGGGTCTTCAGGACGAGCATGTCCAGGGTCCCTTGCAGGACCTCGTCCTTCCGCGCTGCCTCCGCCATGGCCGTTCCCCTAGATGAGCTAAAGGAGAACATGCCGTCGCTCCTTTAGGGTGTCAAGGGGAGGGCGGTGCGTGGACCCGGTCGAGCACGAAGCGGATCGCCTGCAGCACCAGATCGGGCTCCTGGTCCTGAATCGCGTGCCCGCTCTTCGTCGTCACGATGTGGATCGCGTTGGTCGACCGGTGGAACCATTCGTCGTGCATCTCGCGCCACGCTTCGTGCCCACGGGCCGTTCCGTTCACAGTCCGGGCCTTGGGATCGACCCGCATGCTCGTCAGCACCGCGAGCGGCATGTCCGGGAGCGGCTGCATTCCCTCGACCGCTCCCGCCGCCTGAATGCGCATCGTTTCGCGCGTCTCGGCCGCATCCGCACCCGGCTGCAGCGTCTTGAGCACCGAATCGAAATAGGCGCGGAACGCCGCGGGGTATGTGCTGTCGATCGCTCCCCAGCGCCGCACCTGCTGTTCGTGCGTCGCATCGACCAGCACCATGCCGGCCACCTCGTTCGGATAGAGCGACGCGAAGAGCCGCACGAGAATTCCGCCGTAGGAGCGGCCCACCAAAATGAACGGGGGCTTGAGATCGAGGTGGGTGAGCAACGCGTGCAGCTCGGTGGCGCAGGTGCGCGCGCTGTGATCGCCCGGACCGAGCTGCGAGCGCCCATTCCCCGAGCGGGAGTAGACCACCACGCTCGACATCTGGGCGACCGCGGGCCAGACGCGCTTCCAGTCCTCGAGCCCATCATCGCCCAGTCCCGCTTCGAAGACGATCGTCGGCGTGCCGGTCCCAGCTCGTAGCACATCGAGCTTGTGGGTCCCGATATCGACCAGCTGCGGCGATTGTCCGAGCAAAACCACCGGCACGACGAGGGCGGGAACGAATGCAGCAAGGCGCTTGAACGACATCGTTGATCTCCTCATGCAGGTCATTTGACTCCTGCTTAACCCCTGGGCGCCAGCTTGTTCTCGGACCATACCTCCGTGAGGCGCCGATGTTCACTCGCAGCGTTGCTTCCACCCTCCTGTTGAGCGCTATAGCCTGGACGGTTCTGGGTGCTCAGTCCGCCACGGTCTCCCCAGGTAGCCGCGTGCGGCTGCGGACCGGCTCGTTCAGACTGGAAGGGCAGGTGGTCCGCGTCGCTGCGGACTCCGTCAGCCTCATGCCGGTGGCTGGCATGCAGGGACCGATCGCCATCCCCGCGGCACAGGTGCAGTCGTTGGACGTGTGGCGCGGCCGCACATCACAATGGCGCTCGGGAGCCGAGATCGGCGCGTTCGTCGGGCTCGCGACGGCGAGCGTGGTGTTCGCCGCTCGGATGCGACATTGCGTCGGCATCGCGTGCGCCAAGTCACTGAGCTGGGACGCCTACGGCTGGGCGGGAGCGCTGCCCGGCGCGCTTGCCGGTGGTCTGGTCGGGGCTCTGTTCCATCACGACCGCTGGGAGCGCGTGCCGCTCGGGCCCGTCCATCCACAAATCGCCGTGCAGGCGGGTGACCAGGGAATCGGTCTCGCGATACGGTTCTAAGCGCGGGTGGTCGAGATCACCAACACGCCGACGATGAGAATGATGGCGCCGGCCGCGCGCGCCACGATGCGCGGGTGCGGGGCGAATCGCTCGAGGGCGATCAGTGCGGCGACCAGCACCAGGATGCCGAGGCGCATCATCCCGGTCGCGATCAGGAACGTCA
>DASTHG010000057.1:0-5122 GCA_035718325.1 Gemmatimonadales bacterium
CACCATGGCGCGACCCGCCGCCTCCACGGGCTCCAGCGCGTCGAGCAGCTCACGGACGCCGACCATCAGGCGTGTAACCTGGGTCGGCTTCGCGAGCTCGTCGGCGAGGTGGCTGACGTAGTGATCGCACACCGCCCACACCTGCTCGTCGCTCGTCGCCGCGGGGTGCCCGGCGAGGGACAATAGCTCGCGCACGATCTGGGGGTCGGTCTTGCCGTCGAAGCGGTGGTCGATGATCGGCCCCGCGGTGCCCGCGAGGTCGACGAGCGCACGCTCGATCGCCCGCCGCCCGGCGCCGTCGGTGAGGAGGATCGTGCCGTCGATATCGAACAGAATCAGGCGCATCAGCGCTCCACCCGCCGGACGACGACGAGCTGCTCACGCAGCTTCGAGAGCCTGGCCTGGTCGGCGAACAGGTCGTCGCTCACCACGCCGCCACGCGACAGCGTCGAGTGGACGATGCGGCCGGCGCCCGCCCACAACGCGACGTGCGAGATCCGCTCGCGCTCGGCGAAGAACAGCAGGTCCCCGACGGCGTACCCCGCCCCCGATCCCGACAGCGCAACCGCTTCCCCGGCGCTGGCCTGTTGATCGCTGTCGCGTGGCAACACGACGCCGCGCGCGGCGTACACCGCCTGCACCAGACCCGAGCAGTCCACACCCCATTCGGTGCGGCCGCCCCAGAGATAGGGCGCGCCTCCGAACCAGCGCAGCGCGAGCTGCGGGACCGCCATGAGCCGTGCCTCCGCGTGCAGCTCTGACTCGGAGCGCACCACGCCCGCCACGACCCGTGCCAGGCGGCCATCGGCGGTCTCGACCCCGCCACTTCCTTCGTGCAACGGAGCGAGTCGCGCGCCGATCGGCAGCCGCGCCCGCTCCCCCTGGTACTCGAGCTCGCAGCCGAGCGAGCGGATCGTCGATTGGCGCAGCCAGCCTTCGAACCAGTCGGTCAGCCCGACGCGCACGTAGCCTGAGTGCACCCACGCAACGTAGCCGTCGCCGCCGCGGACGTGCAGCCAGTCGTCCTTGCGCTCGAGCAGGGTCAGTGGTTCGCCCTGCACAGCCTCGTTGACGCGCGGGGCACGCACCGCCGGCCGCTCGAGCAGCGGCGCGAGTGCTGCGGTCACCACGGCAACGTCGCCGTTGTCGATGGTGGCGTTGGGGAGGAGCGTGACCGCCACGTCCATGCCGGCGGCGCCTCCGATGCGGCGCACCTCGGCCTGCGCCTCGCGGCTCGTGGTCGATCCTTCGATGCGGCCGTCCTGCACCGCCACGTCGAACACGCCGATGCGGCGATCGGGCACCCATCTGCGCTGTAGCTCGCCCAAGGCGCGGATCAGCTGCTCGGTCACCGGCTGCTCCCGAGGCCGGGGGTGACGGCGTTGCCGGCGGCGAGACGCACCGCCCGCTCCAGCGCCTGCGGCACCGCCGCGGCGGCCAGGGCTTCGGCCTGCAAAGGAGAGGACGGCGTCACGGTGGCCGTACTCGCCGCGAACACGACATCGCCGTCGAACAGCGTGCCGAACGGCGTGATGCGACGTGCCAGGGCGTCGCTCGCGGCGTGGGCCAGTGATTCGAGGGCCACCTTGTCGAGCGAGAGATTGGTGACGACGACGGCGAGAGTCGTGTTGTTGGGGGACGCGGGGCCCGCGCCGAACGGCGCGCCGCCGCTGCCGAGGTAGTCCAGGCAATCGAGGAATTGCCCGCCGTCCGCGCGCGCGCCGGCGATGATCCGCCCAGTCGCGTCGCGCACGTCGCCGACCGCATTGACCACCACGAGCGCCCCCACGACCGCCTCGCCCGCCCCGGCGGCCCACGTGCCGACGCCGCCCTTCATGGCCCGCGCGATCCCCGCGGCCTTCCCGACGGTCGCCCCTGCCCCGACACCGACCGAGCCTTCAGGGATCGTGGTGTCGGCCGCATCGCACGCGTGCGACGCGTCCGCGGGGCCGGGCCACCGCGGCGCACCGCCGGTATTGCCGAGATCGAAAATGACGGCCGCGGGGACGATCGGCACGACGAAGTCGGCACGCACGGGGAAGCCGCGGTTGCGCGCCAGCAACCACTGCATCACGCCGTCGGCGGCACCCAGACCGAACGCCGAGCCGCCCGTGAGCAAAATGGCGTCGACGTGGCCGACGACGTGCCGGGGGTCCAAGGCGTCGATCTCGCGCGTGCCGGTGGCGCGGCCGCGCAGCGATGCCGCCGCTCGCATCCCCCCCGGGGGTGCGAGCACGACCGTACACCCGGTGGCGCCCGTGGGGTGAGTCCAGTGTCCGACGCGAATTCCAGGAACGGCGGCGAGGTTCGGAGTGGGTGCACCGGAGGTCACGCGGCGAAGATAGCCGCGCTTGCTGGGCTTGTGCAGGTCAAATAGCTTCGGTGCCAATGCCGACCAACACGCCCGCCGCGCCGACCTCCATTCTCGTCGTCGATGATGAGCTGGGGATTCGCCAGGCGCTCGATCGCTATCTCAAGCGGCTGGGGTACCGCGTCTCGCAGGCGGAGAATGGGGCGGCGGCGCTGCAACAGATCTTGCAGGATCCGCCGCAGGCGATGTTGTGCGACATCCGCATGCCGCAGATGACCGGTGTCGAGCTGGTGCCGAAGGCGCTCGCGGCCGCGGCCGATCTCGCGATCATCATGCTGACGGCAATCGACGATCCCAAGACCGCCATCGAGTGTCTGCGGCTCGGCGCTTATGACTACCTGATCAAACCGCTCGATCTCGAAGAGCTGGACGTGTCGCTGCGCAGCGCGCTGCGGCGGCGGCAGCTGGAAATCGACCGGCGGGAGCTGGAGGGGTGGTTGGCGCGGGAAGTTGCGGAGCGGACACAGGCCCTGGAAGAACGGACCAACGCGATCGCGGAGATCGCCCTGCAGGCACTCGCGGCCGCGCCGCACTGGCCGGGCGCCGCCTCCGCCACCGAACGGCTCGCCAAGGAGCTCGGCACGCCGCTCGAGGAGCTGACGCGGGACATCGACCAGCGCCGCGGCTAGGCGCGCGAGGCGGCCTTGGCTTTCTCCTCACACGCCTTGCAGCGTGTCACCCCCCGAAACGTGCAAATCAGACAAATGAACGTCCCGCAATCGGAGCAGGGATAGCCTTCCGACGCCCGCTCCTCGTTGCCGCAGGAGCGACACGTCATCCCGTCGTGCTCTTTCAGTTCCGGCTTCTCCATATCCGCCTCACAGGTCCAGGGCGTACGCTCTAATCTTATTGATCAGCGTCGCCCGCGATATCCCGAGGTCCCGGGCGGCATGCGTACGATTGCCGCCATGATGACGTAACGTCCGCTCGATCTGGTCACGTTCCACGTCGTCCAGCGTGCGCGGTCGATAGGGCGGCTCCTGCGTGGCGACGCGCCGCCAGCGTCGCGCCTCGGCCGCCCGCGCCACCACCAGCGCCAGGTGCTCCAGGTCGAGTGGCCGCACCACGAATTGCTCGGCGCCCTCGCGCAGAGCGCGAACCCCGGCTGCCACCCCGCCCCGTCCCACCACGACCACCACACCCGCTCCCGACGCCACGAGCCGCGCCACGGCCACGGGGCCCGCGACCTCTTCATCCCAGATCACCACGTCGGGCCGCGTGCCTTCGCACGCCACCAGGCCTCCGGGACCGTCACGCTCGCGTACCAGCTCCGCGCCTTCGGCCAACCCCGCCACGGCGCGGGCGAGCGTTTCGTCGCCGGTGACGACCAGGACGCGCTCGGTCATGAAGCCGGCCGCATGAGATTGCGCGGCAGATCGCGTGGATTGACGAGCACTCGCAACGCGCCGGGGAGGGCCTGGGCCTCGAGCGGCGTCGTCCCGATCAGCTCGCCGTCGAGCTGCGCCGGCATCATGCCGTGGTCCATCGTGACCCGTATGGTGCGGCCCCGGCCGCGCCACACCTGGCTCGGCCGGCCGCCGAACAGCAGCTCGAGGAACGCGGTGATGCTCTGCCACGCGCCGGTCGCCCGTAGCACGGCGACGTCGAGCACGCCGTCGTCGGGACGGATGTCGGCGTGGACGCGCAGGAACGGCGGCATGAGATCGGCGCAGTTGCAGACGAGCACCATGGCGGCATCGAGTACGGTCTCGACGCCATCGACGGTCACGCGCACCGGCGCGCTGGCGACATCGGGCAGAGAGGTCAACGCCGCCCGCACGTACGCCGCGCGTCGCCAGCGCCGCTTGCTCGCGGTGTCGGTGCGCTGCATCAACGTCGCGTCGAAGCCCGCGCCGCAGCATACCGCGAAGTAGTGCAGCCCATCGGCGCGCTCGACGGTGCCGAGGTCGATCGCGATCGGCCGGTGCTCGAGGATCGCCAGCGCCGCGGCCACCGGCTGGCGCGGCAACCGCAGGTTCCCCGCCAGCACGTTTCCGGTGCCGCCGGGGAGCAGTCCGAGCGGAATGCCCGTCCCGGCGATCGCCCCCGCGATCTGCATCGCCGTCCCGTCACCCCCGTAGGAGAGCACGGCGTCGAATCCCTCGTCACGGCCCCGCTGCGCCAGACGGCGCGCATCCCCCGCCGCGGTCGTGACGGCGAGCTCGACCGTCCAGCCGCCGCCCTGCAGCACGTCGCGCACGGCGGCGATGGCCCGCACGTCGGTGCGGGCCGCCGCCGGGTTCGAAATCAACAGCACGCGCGTCATGTCAGTAGCGCCGTTCCCAGAAGAGATCGGCACCCACCTGCCGCTGGAGCGTGTTGAGGGAAGGGCTGCACTGCCCGACCGTCTCGACGCTCGCTTCGGTGCGCCATTCAGGACTGAAGCGGAACTGCAGGCTGGCACCGACCGCCGTGCCCACCGTATTGGGGCACACGCGCGCGCGCACGATGAAGAATGTGCGCGCGCCGATCTGCTTGCCGACGGCGAACGTCGCCCCCTGGAACGGGTTGTCGGGATCGCCGGGGCGGATCTCGACGTAATCGAGCGGAATGCCCAGATCGGACACGACGCTGCGCTCGATTTCGCCCGCTGCCACGCTCGCCGCCGTGCTCACGAGCAGGGCCTTGCGGGCCTGCGCGGCCGTCGTCTGATCGCCGCTCGCGATGTCGGCACTCGGCTGCCCGAACATCAAGTACGAAATGATGTCGGTCTGCGGCATGGTGCAGTCTTTGGTGCTGAGAGTGAGGCGT
>DASTHG010000058.1:0-5590 GCA_035718325.1 Gemmatimonadales bacterium
GACCGTCGCCGTGAGCGTCGTCGCGCCGAACCGTACACTCTGCTCCACCGCCAGCGCCGTACCGTTGCTGTTCGGTGCCCCGAGGCGGACGAAGAAAGCAGCGTTCGCCGAAAGGCTCGTCGTCGACGTCGGCACGCCGAGAATGTCGAAGCCAGGTGTCACCACCGTCACTGTCGGGCTCGTGCCGTTCGTGAACCCCGGCGCGCTCGCCGTGATCGTCGCGGGTTTCGGTGAGAGACCCTGGATGAAGTAGTTGAAGCCGCTCTGCAGAATCGGCACCTGAACGTCGAGCGTCGGTGTGCCTGCGGTTGCCGCATCGGGGGCGAGCAGCAGGACGGCTGGGTCGGAGCTTACGAGGTGAACCGTCAGCGACCCCGGCCCGGGATTGGCGACCTGCAGGCTGCCGCTCCCCTGATCCTGGAGGCCGGTGCCCAGGCGGCCGGTCCCCTGCGCCGGCGTGAACATGTTGATCAACGGGGCCGATACCGTCACCGGAACCGAGTCCTGCGTTCCCGGGAAGATCACGAAGCCAGGGATCGTCGCGGTCACGGTATCGGGCCCGGCACCGAGCGGATCGTACTCCACGCCGCCCGCGAGTTTGGTGTTCGGGCTGCGCGACTGCCCTGCGATGATCGACACATTGACCGTCTGGCCGGTGACCGACGTCGTGACCAGTTGCGCAGCCGACGTGTTGCGGTTCTTGACCGTCGCGACGAGGGTCGTCCCTCCTGCGCTGACGCTCTGCTCCACAACCAGCGCCGTGTTGCTCGCATTGGGCGCTCCCAAGCGGACGAAGAAGGCAGTATTCGTCGCGAGACTCGTGGTCGACCCGGGGACCCCGAGGATGTCGAAGCCCGGCGTCACCACGGTCACCGTCGGCGACGTGCCGTTCGAGTACGCGGGGGCGCTCGCCGTGATCGTCGCGGTGCCGGCGCCGACACCCTGGATGAAGTAGCTGAACCCGCTTTGCAGAATCGGCACCTGAACGTCGAGTGTCGGCGTGCCTGCGGTGGCCGCATCGGGGGCAAGCAGCAGGACGGCCGGGTCGGAGCTCACGAGGTGCACGGTGAGCGATCCGGGGCCCGGATTCGCGACCTGCAAACTGCCGCTGCCCTGATCCTGGAGGCCGGTGCCCAGGCGGCCGGTCCCCTGCGCCGGCGTGAACATGTTGATCAACGGGGCCGATACCGTCACCGGAACCGAGTCCTGCGTTCCCGGGAAGATCACGAAGCCCGGGATCGTCGCGGTCACCGTGTCCGGCCCCGCTCCGAGCGGATCGTATTCCACTCCGCCCGTCGCTTTGGTGCTCGGGCTGCGGGACTGTCCCGCCGCGATCGACACATTGACCGTCTGGCCGGTGAGCGCGGTGGTGACCAGCTGAGCAGCCGATGTGTTGCGGTTCTTGACCGTCGCCGTGAGCGTCGTCGCGCCGAAGCGAACGCTCTGCTCCACCGCCAGCGCGGTACCGCTGGTGTTCGGTGCGCCGAGGCGGACGAAGAAGGCCGCGTTGGCCGAAAGGCTCGTCGTCGACGTCGGCACGCCGAGAATGTCGAAGCCAGGTGTCACCACCGTCACCGTCGGGCTCGTGCCGTTCGTGAAGCCCGGCGCGCTCGCCGTGATCGTCGCGGGTTTCGGTGAGAGACCCTGGATGAAGTAGTTAAACCCGCTCTGGTTGACCGGCACCTGCACATCGAGCGTCGGCGTCCCCGCCGTCGCCGCGTCCGGGGCCAGCAACACCGCCGTCGGATCCGAACTCACGAGGTGCACCGTCAGCGACCCGGGCCCGGGGTTGGCCACCTGCAGGTTGCCGCTCCCCTGATCCTGCAGCCCGACGCCGAGCCGTCCTGTCCCCTGCGCGGGGGTGAACATCGAGATCACCGGAACGGGGTTGACCGTCACAGTGATGCTGTCCGGCTTCAGGTTCGTCGCCTGGGCGAACAGCTTGGTGGTGCATGGTAGCGTTGCCGTGCCGCCGTAGGTCAGCGTCCCCGTGGTGTTGACGAACCCCGTCGCAATCGTGACGGGCGACGTCGCTGCCAGGCAGGTCGGGTCTTGCGGCGCCAGCGTGACCGAGATGCCCGGCGAGGGAGCGGCTGTCGGCTGGCCGTTACTCTCGAAATTGATCGTGATCTGTGTCCCGAAGCTGGCGTTCAGTGTCGTCGACGTCTGCACGATGTTGAGTGACGCCGTCGTCGTCGCCGTAGAGGTTGCGAAGTTGTACGCCGGATTGCTGGCGGTTATCACCGCCGACCCGGGCTGCACGCCGATCAGCGTCGCATTCACCGTCAACCCGCCGGCGTTGATGTGCAGCGGCGAGGATTGTACGGCGACGTTCGCCGAATTGTCCGAGGTGACGTCGATATCCACACCGCCGGCGGGAGCAGGAGACGCGATTTGCACCGGAATCTGCGCCGTCTGTCCGAACGGCACGTTGATCGTCGACGGCAGAGCGATGGCGCGGCTCTGCACGTTGACGCTGAGCACGCCGTCGGTGAACCCAGACGACGTGGCGGTGAGGTTCGTCGTGCCCGGGTTTACGCCGGTCACGTTCACGCTGTCACGTGTTTTCCCCTGCGGAATCGTGAGCGAGGTCGGGGCCACCGTGAAGATCGTTTGGTCACTGCTCACCAGCGTGATCGGCGTGCCGGCGGGGGGCGCCGCCTGGTTGATGTCGACGTAGACCTTGGTCGACAGACCGATGCCGACGCCCGGAACGCCTGCGAACGACAGACTGATCGCCGGCGTCCCGATCGTCGCGGTCGCCGAGAAGCCGGCCGGGGTCAGCGCACCGACCGTCGCGGTAGCGGTTTGCGACGGCGCCGAGGGGCCGAGCGTCCACGTCGCCTGCGCCTGCCCGTTGGTGCCCGTCGGCCCGCTGGCCGGGGTGAACGAACCACCACTGGGCGTCGCCCAATTCACGGTGGCGCCGGACACCGGGTTCGCAAACGCGTCCCGCACCTCGACGACCAGCGGCTGGGCCAGCGCCGCGCCACCCGCGCCGGTCTGATTGTCTCCCGAGATCTTCACCACGCTCGCCGCCGCGGCGGCCGTGACGTTGAACGTGTTGCTCGTGGCACCGGTGCGGCTCGCCGCCGTCGCGGTCAGGGTGTACCCGGTGCCGATCTTGTCGAGCGTGATCGTGCTGAACAGGGCGATCCCCGACGACGCAGCCTTGGTCGACGTGCCGCCAAGCGTGGCGCTGCCAGGGTTCGTCCCGATCGCCACCGTGATGTTGTCGGTCGCCGACGGAACGGTGTTGCCGAACTGATCCTGGACCGCGACTGCGACGACCGGCGAGATGATCACACCGGCGACGACGTTCGACGGTTGCGTGGTGAAGCCGAGCTTAGTCGCCGCTGCCGCCGCGATCGTGAACGAGTTGCTCACCACGCTTTGCTGCGCCGGTGACGACGTGACGAGGGTGCACCCGCCTGCCTTGTCGATACTGATGTCGTTGAACGTGGCGACGCCGGCCGCAGCAGCCACCGTCAGGGTCCCCGAAAGCGTCGCGCCAACGGGGCAGGTGCCGAAGGCGAGTGTCACGTTCGCCGTGAACGACGTGACCGGGTTGTTCTGCGCGTCCTCGGCCGTGACGACGATGGCCGGGGAAATCACGACACCCGCGGTGACATTACTCGGCTGTGTCGTGAAGACGAGGTGCGTGCCGCTTACGCTCGTCACGTTGAACGCTGCGCTCGTCGCGCTCGTCAGTCCCGCGGCGGTAGCGGTAAGCGTGTAGCCGCTCCCCACATTATTGAGTGTCAGGTCGTTGAACGTCGCCACGCCGGCAACCGCCGCGACGGTCAGTGTGCCCCCGAGTGTCGATCCACCGGGGTTCGCCCCGATGGCGACCCTCACGTTTCCCGTGAAGGATGTGGCGGTGTTCCCGAACCCGTCGCGAGCCGTCAAGACTACGGCGGGGGTGATGACGGCTCCAGCAACGACATTCGTCGGTTGCTGGCTGAAAACGAGCTGCGTCGCGGGGACGGTCGTCACGTTGAACGCGCTGCTGGTGGTACCGGTCAACCCCGCCGCGTTTGCGGTGAGTGTGTAGCCGGTTGCGACCTTGGTGATCGTGAGATCGCTGAATGTCGCGACCCCGGCAACGGCGGCAACGGTCAGCGTGCCACCGAGCGTTGCGCTCGTAGGGTTGTTCCCGATAGCGACCGTGACGCTTCCGGAGAATGACGTGATCGTGTTGTTGGAGGCGTCCAATGCCGTCACGACGACCGCCGGGGCGATGGCGGCCCCTGCTCCAACAGTGCTCGGCTGTGTCGAGAACACGAGGTGAGAGCCCGGCACCGCCGTTACGTTGAACGGGTTGCTCGTCGCACAGGGCAACCCGGTTGCGCAGACCACCAATGTGAAGCCGCTACCGAACTGGTCGAGGTTCAGGTCAGAGAACGTCGCCACTCCGGCGACGGCTGGCTGGCTGAGCGTACCGCTGAGTGTCGCACCCGTAGGGTTCGTGCCGATGCTGATCGTGACGGTTCCGGTGAAGGAGATCGCGGCCTGGTTCGCGGCGTCGTAGGCGACCACCTGAACCGGCGGCGTGAGGTTCGATCCCGCCACGGCACTCGTCGGCTGGACGGTGAACGCGAGGTGTGTAGCGGGACCGATCGCGGTCTGATTGCAGTTGACCGCCGTCAGTCCGGGCGCGCTGATCACGACCTGCTGCTGCCCCGGCGTCGCGCCGAGTGTCACGTCTGTCTGCGCCACGCCGTTGACATCCGTCACCACTTGCGGCGTCGCTACCGAACCGCCGGCCGGCGGCGTGAACGTGACCGGCACGCCCTCGACGCCGAGGTTGTCCGAGGCGATGACCTTCACGATCAGCGGCTGCGGCGTTTGCGTTCCGGTCGCCGCGGTCTGAGCGCACCCGCTGACGACCGTGATCGCCGAGGGCGCTGGAAGCAACGTGAGGTTCGTCGACGCCGAAATGTTGGTCGGCGTCGTCGCCGTCACGGTGATCGTCTTGCGAAAATGCGTGCCGGTGATCAGGCCTGTCGCATCGATCGGCACCGTGACGTCGTTCGTCGTCCACGACAGGTAGTAAATCGTGACGGGATTCTGCTGTGCATCAAGCGCCGTGGGGCGGAAAGCAAGCGTCCCGTCCCACGTGAGCAGCGAGTCGAGCGGCGCGAGCGACAGGGTAGCGATGTTCTGCCCCGGTCCCGAGTAGGTGACCGGGATCTGCGCCGGGGTACTGTTCGACCCCTCGGCAATCGCCACGCTCTGCGTCCCCGAAAACAGGAGCGTCGACCCCGAGTACATCTCGATCGTGACGTCGAACGACTCGGGTGAGGTGTTGAGCGGAATGTCCGCCCCGAGCTGCAGGGTACTCTGGTTCGCCGGGAATGCGGCGATCTGGTCGTAAACGGTGTCGCTCGGCGGCCGGACGACGATCAGCCGGACGTTGTCGACCGTGAGGCTGAAGGCGTTGAGGTGCAGCGTCGCCGGGAAAACCGGCTCGACGGCGAACAGGCCCCGGCGCCCCGGGCCGGAGGCCTCGGTGGTGCAGGTCGCCAGCAGCCCGGCGCACGCGATGACGGCGAGGGGACCCAGCGCGCGTGGCGCCGTCCGTGGCATC
>DASTHG010000059.1:0-2376 GCA_035718325.1 Gemmatimonadales bacterium
AGCGAGGCCGACTTCTTCGGCCGCGGCACCATTCACTCCGTGCGCTGCGCGCACTGATCCCAGGAGCTACCAGCGATGATCCGGTCCACGGCTCTTCTGCTCGCCGTCGTCACAACGGCCGCAGCGGCGCAGCGACCCGCCCCGAGTCTCCCCATACCGAACGCCCGCGCCATGGATGCGCACCTCCGGTATCTCGCCGACGACCTCTTGGAAGGTCGCGGTCCGGGGACGCGCGGGGGAATGTTGGCCGTGAAGTACATCGCGGCGCAGTTCGAGGCGATGGGGCTGGAGCCGGCCGGCCCAGACGGCAGCTTCTTCCAGTCCGTCGCCCTCGTGGGAATGAAACCGCAGCCGACCTTTTGGTGGAGCACCGGGACCGGAGCGCATCCACTCGCGTACGGTGACGACTTCGTCGCCTGGGCGGAGACACCGGACTCCGCGGTTGCGGTGGGGGCAACTCCGGTCGTGTTCGTCGGCTATGGCATCCAATCGCCGGAATGGCAATGGGATGACTACAAGGGGATCGACACCAAAGGCAAGGTGCTGTTGATGCTGGTGAACGATCCCGGGCTCCAGGATTCGACCATCTTCAACGGCCGCGCGCTCACCTATTACGGACGCTGGACCTACAAACTCGAGCAGGGCGCCCGCATGGGCGCCGCGGCCGTGATTCTCATTCACACCCCTCAGAGCGCGACGTACCCCTGGTCGGTGGTCAAAGGCTCATGGTCGGTGGAGCAGTTCAAGCTCGACCAGCCCCAGAGTCCATCGCTCACGCTGGCCGGGTGGATAGCGGAGGGCGCAGCCCGCACGGCGCTCGCCGCCGCCGGCTTCAACCTCGATTCGCTGATGCACGCCGCGGCGCGGCGCGATTTCCGGCCCGTGAACACGGGCCTCACGGCCGACATCGCGGTGAAGAGCGTGGTGCGCCACATCGCAAGTGCGAATGTCGTCGCACGGCTGCCGGGCTCCGATGCCGCGTTGTCGCAGCAGGTCGTGCTGCTCAGCGCTCACTGGGATCACAAGGGGATCGGGCCGGTCGTGAACGGGGATTCGATCTACAACGGCGCCGAAGACAACGCTTCGGGCGTCGCGGCGATGCTGGCGACGGCCCAGGCGCTCACGCAGGTGCAGCCGCGCCCCAAGCGGTCGCTGATGTTCATCGCGACGACCGCCGAAGAGAGCGGACTCCTGGGCAGTGAGACCTACGCCGAGCATCCCCTGGTGCCGTTGGCGCAGACGGCGGCGATCCTCAACATCGACGGCGCGAACGTACGGGGGAGGACCCGCGATATCGCGGCGCTGGGAATCGAGCGCTCGTCGCTCGGGGCGGTGTTCCGACGCGCCGCGGCTGCCGAAGGGCTCACGCCGACCGGCGACCCCGACGCAAGCAAAGGATCGTTCTTTCGCTCCGACCACTTTCCGCTCGCTCGGGCGGGAGTCCCCGGGCTGTCGTTTACGTCCGGAATCGATTTCGTGGGCCGGCCGCGCAGTTGGGGACGCGAGCAGAACGAGAAGTACAATAGCGAGCGCTATCATCAACCCGCGGACGAGTATTCGCGCGATTTCACCTACGAGGGGATGGTGCAGGAAGCGCGCGTGATGATGCGCGTAGCAATCGCGGTGGCGAACGCGCCAACCCTGCCAACATGGCTGCCGACTGCCGAGTTCAAGCGTAGCCCCGGTATGTAGTGTAACTCCTTTCCCTGCAAGTGATTGAGTAGTCGCGGATTGGGGGACTGGCCCGTTGGGCAGTCCCCCGATAAGTTTGCGCCGCTTTTCACTCGCCGTAATTCGCCTCTTTTCCGTCTCTCGTTCGACCGGAGCGCATACTGGAACTCCCCGGCGCACATCGCTTCCCACTGGCCTGGCTCTATGAAGCGGCCAGCGCTCCCATCCAGTACCGGGCGCTTACGGAAGTCGCTCCAGCGTCGCTGCGTGATCCCGAACGCGTCGCGACGCTGAAGGCCGCCGTGCTCACGGACAAGGGAGCGACGGCGATCGTGCGCAAGCAAAAGGAAACCGGACTGTGGGGCGCGAATCTGCTGGGCTATGGCGCCAGCAAGGTGTACGGGTGGAAAGAGGCGGGGACGATCTTTCAGTACCGGCGGTTGATCGAGCTGGGCTGGGACACCGAGTCTCACCCCTTCAAGTTGGCAGACCGGTTTCTGTTCCGGCTGCTGTCGCGCGACGAGGATCCGTCGCTGCTGGTCGAGTTTCAGCGCCCTGCCAAGAGCGACCCGGGATTGGGAGTGTGGGCTCGCAACATGGCCCGTGAGGGCGCCGCGGCCGCGCTGGCGCGGGCCGGCCGGGTGGAAGACCCCCGGCTGCGTGGCGCGGCCCACAAGATCGCGAGCGACATCTCGACCTACCTGC
>DASTHG010000060.1:0-2533 GCA_035718325.1 Gemmatimonadales bacterium
GGTATTTCGAGGTCGTGCCGTCGATCTCACAAGGCGCTGCGCCTGCGATCGGGCTGCCCGAGATCGGGGCGACGTTGTTCTGCGGCGGTCTCTTCGCGCTTTCCTACAGCTGGTTCGCCGGTCGCTACCCGATGCTGTCTCCGCGACTCGCGGCGGACACGCTGGAGCGCGAGCACGGGCACTAAGGGGTATTAGGCGTCATGTCGCAAACGAGCATGCTTGGCTTCATTGCTGGAGTCGCCCTGGCTCTGGCGTGCGGGTCCCCGTCCGGGGAAGGCAACGGCTGTGCCGGCACCGGCGCGCACACCGTGATCAGCGCGCAGGACAACCAGCAATTCGCGCCCAACCAGCTCTCGGTGACACATGGCGAATCGGTGTGCTGGCAAAATACCGGCACGATCGCGCACACCGTTACGGCGAACGGCGCAACGATCGTCGATTCGAGCTGGGTGCCGGATTCGGTCAACGCACAGCTCAACCCCGGCTCACTGTTCCTGCGAACGTTTTCGAAGCCGGGCGTGCACTATTTCTTCAAATGTTCCATTCACCCCAGCATGACGGGCGAAATCGACGTTCTTTGACCGCAGCCTGACGAAACCTCTCCCCGCTGGACCGGTATACCTCGGGTCCGTCGAAGTCTTCGACCCCTGGTGGGAGGCGTGTCATGCAGAAACGTTCGCTCATCGCCCTAGGCGCCTGCGCGATCCTGTTCGGCTGCAGTAACTCTCCGACGTATGGCGGTGGTGGTGGCGGCGGCGGGATCACCGGCGGCCACACTACGAGCATCGCCGTCAAGAACGACTTCTTCTCGCCGACCCCCGACACCGTCTCCGCGGGTACCGTCACCTTCACCTGGGCGACGCCGTCGGTCGGCCACTCCGTCATCTGGGACAGCGGTCCCGGTACGTTACCGACCAACACTGCGGTGATGACGTCGGGGACGTACAGCCCCACGCTCGTCCAGGGCACCTATCAGTATCACTGCAGCATCCACGGGTCACCGGGGGCCGGGATGCACGGCACGATCGTGGTACAGTAGACGAGTGGCATCCAGGTCCCTCGTTGACGTCTGTTCTTGACGTCCGTTCTTGACGTTTTTTCTTGAGGCAGTTGGTCTACCCGCTCCCGGGGCGGATTCCGCTCCGGGAGTTTATTCTATCCGGCATGAGCGACGACTCTCCGCAGACGCTGGAAGCGTTCCGGCATTTTCGCGAGAAGATGAACGCCGCCATTCTCGCGGCCGACAATCTCACCGTCAACCGCTTCTTCGCCCTCGACACGCGCACCTACGAAGCCGGCGCGCTCCCCGTGAAGACCAAAGAGCTGCTTGGCCTCGTGGCGTCGATGGTGCTGCGCTGCGACGACTGCATCACCTACCATCTGGTGCGCTGCCGCGAGGAAGCGGTGAACGACGCCGAGCTGTACGACGCGTTCGCGGTGGCGCTGGTCGTCGGCGGGTCGATTGTGATTCCACACCTGCGCCGCGCCGTGGCGCGCCTCGAGGAGATCCCCGAGCCGTGACGATCTGGCGGGCGGCGGCACAGCTGGCGCGCGCGGGCAGCGGCGGCGCGCTGGCGACGGTCGCGCGCACGACGGGCTCCACCCCGGTGCCGGTGGGAACGAAGATGCTCGTCGGCCCCGCCGGGCGGCTCGAGGGGTCGGTGGGCGGGGGGTGCGTCGAAGCCGACGTGCTCGAAGCGGCGCAGGCCGCCGCGGGCCACGGACCGGTGATCCGCACCCATCATCTGAACGCCGATATCGCCGGTGACCTCGGCCTCTCCTGCGGGGGGACGGTAGAGATCGTGGTCGAGCCGCTGGTCCAGCAGTCGGCCTACGTCGCCGCGCTCGAGGCCGCGGCCGCGGCGGAGCAGGGGACACTGACCACGGCACTCGACTGGTCGCGCGGCCCCGACAAACACTTCTCCCCCACTGCCGATCCCGCCGGTCCCGCGGCATCGCTGTCCGAGGACCGGCACACGCTGGTGGAGCAGCTGCTGCTGGCCCCGCGCGTGGTCGTCTTCGGCGCCGGGCACGTGGGCAGCGCGATCGCCAACGCGGCGGCCGTCGCCGGATTTCGTGTGGTCGTCGTCGATGACCGGCCGGAATTTGCGAACCCGGAGCGATTCTCGAACGCGATGCGTGTGATTACCGCGTCCGTCGATGGGGCGCTCGCCCAGGTGGCGATCGCCCCACAGGATGCCGTCGTGATCGCCACCCGGGGGCATCGCCACGATGCCGTGATCCTCGAGCGAGTGGCGACGAGTGGTGCCGGGTACGTCGGATTACTGGGCAGCCGTCGCAAGCAGGCGGTGGTGACCAAGGCGCTGCAAGCGGCAGGAGTGCCCGCGGCTGCGCTCGAGCGGGTCCGGGTACCCGTGGGATTGGCGATCGGCGCCGAGACGCCGGAGGAAATTGCGGTCAGCGTCACCGCCGAGCTGATCGCGTGGCGGCGGCGCCTCCGTTAGCGGGCCAGTTCCAGCAGGCTGCTCAGCGAGTCGGGCGTCAGCGGTCCGTCGATTTCGATCCGCAGCGG
>DASTHG010000061.1:0-6548 GCA_035718325.1 Gemmatimonadales bacterium
AAGGTGGCGATCGAGACGCTCAACACCGGGCGCATCGGAATCGGTGCGCAGATGATCGGCGTGGCGCGCGGCGCCCTCGCGGCGACGACGAAGTACGTCAAAGAGCGCAAGCAGTTCGGCAAGCCGGTGGCGGACTTTCAGGCGGTGCAGTTCCAGCTGGCCCAGGCCGCCACCGAGCTCGAGGCGGCTCGGCTCATGGTGTACAACGCTGCCCGCTTGAAGGACGCAGGGGCCGAGTACACACAGAATGCCGCCATGGCGAAACTGTTCTCCTCACAGGTGGCCGAGCGTGTCACCTCGGTCTGCCTCGAATTGTTCGGCGGGTATGGCTATACCAAGGAGTATCCGGTCGAAAAGTTCTACCGTGACGCGAAGATCGGCACGATCTACGAAGGCACCAGCAACATGCAGCTCAATACGATTGCTAAGTTGTTGCTGCGCTAGGGCCTCGTGACCTTTTAGTCTCCATCGCGCTCCTTGTGGGGTACCAGATTCCCCGAAAGGAGCGGTCCATGCGACTCGCCACTGCTGCCGTCCTGCTCGTCACCGTGCTCATTCCCGCTGGACTCGCGGCCCAGGACAAGGACAAGGATCGGGACCGGGATCGGGATCACGGTCCCAAGCATTACACCGTCACGACTGACCGCGCCTACGTCGTCACGCACGACGTGCTGGGCCGGCACGGCTTCGAGGTCGTGCGCATCGAGAATGACGGGGACGACCGGGTGATCTGGTACCGGGCCGGGAATCACGGCCGCGGCAAAGGGAAAGGACCACTCAAGAAGATGATCATCCGCCGCATCCCGGCGGAGCGCCGAGTGGTCTTCGTCGACGCCCCGAGCGACGTGCTCGTGGACATCGACGTGCGGCTCAATCTGCCCTGAGGAAGGCCGGAGGGGCCCTCCTCAGGGGGGGCAGGTGATCACGTACTGCGTCCCACTCACTGCGCCCAGGCACTGCCCACCATTCAGCGGATTGGTGGGCAGAGTCTTTGTAGTGAAGTCGCCCATGATGATCTTCCCCGTCGGGACGGTAATAACCGGGTAGCTCCCTGCGGTGTATGGGCCCGTCAATGTCGCGTTCAATGTTCCGCCCTGCAGGTTCACCGTATCGCTGACCTGGAACTGGCTGAACCCCGTCCCCGGCGTGGTGGGGCTAGTCAGGAAGACGTTGAGGACGCTCGGGCTCGGACCCTGCAAGTACGGCCCCGTAAACGTCAGGATCGCCGGGCTCGTGACGCCTACCGTAACGATCCCATTCGTGATGAAGCTCGACGTCCCGATATCGATCGTTCCCGAGCCCCGCAAAGTAGCGCCCGCTTGGTTGATGAACGAACCGGTCGAGAGATTCGAGATCACCAGCTTGTTCGTCCCAATGTCGATGACACCGGGCGAGCCGTTGCTGAATCCGGGGCGGAACCCCGAAAGAATCACGTTCAGATCACCACCATTCGACACGATCAGTCCGGTGTTGCTGTAGCTCGCGGAGTCCCGATCGATTGTGAGCGTCTGCTGAACCACAATCAAACCCTGGTTGTTGAGCGCGGCGGCAAGCGTACGGGTGCCGCCCGCGGTGCCCACATAGCTATTCAGGCTGCTGCCAGAGATGTTTGTGAGCACCCCACTCGTCACTGCGAGTGTCGCGTTGTGCGCCGCGACGTCGGCGTTATCCAGTACGATACTACCGGCGTTGAGGAACCCCGAAGAGATCGTGAGCGTCGCATCGCCGGTCGAGCTGGAGTAGACGAACAGGACGCCGCCGCTCGAGTTGCTAAACGAACCGGTAATGCTCGAAGCTCCCGCTGCCTGCAGCGAGCCCGTGTTGGAGACGAACGCCGTCGTGATGGCGCTGCCCTCCATCGTGAGGGCACCCTGATTGGTGAAGTTGCCGGGGCCGCCGATCGTATCGGATCCCGCGAGCACCATCGATCCGGCCCGCAGCAGTACCGCGGACGAGTCGATGAGGATGTGCCGGCCGACGGGGACGTCCAGGATGATGCCGCCGATCGTATCCCCCACCGCCAGGAAGGCGACGTGCGCGTTCACGTCGAGATTGACCACGTAGGATCCCGGCAGCACGATCGAGGCCGTATCGGATACGCCGGGGACGCGCGCCGGACTCCAGTTCGCGGCATTGCCCCAATTCCCGCCTGACGGGTTGATCCACACCACACCTGGCGGGCGCACCAGCACGTCGAACGACGCGCTCGTCGCGGTCGCAAGACCACTCGCGCTCGCCGCCAGTTTGTAACCCGAGGCCGCGATGGCGACAGACAGATCCGTAAAGATCGCGAGCCCTGAAGCCGCGTTCTTGATGAGGGTCCCGCCGAGGGGCCCCTGACCCGGGTTCAACGCAAACCCCATCGTGATCTGGTTCGTGGCAGAGGTCACCAAGTTGCCGACGGAGTCCTCGACCGCTACCACGACCGACGGCGTGATGATCGCGCCGGCGAGCGGGGTGGTCGGCTCTACGGTGAACGCGAGGGCGACAGGCGGCGCAGGATTCACCGTGAACGAGTTGCTCGCGGTGCTCCCCACGCCGGACGCTGACGCGACGAGGGTGTAGCCCCCTGCGACGGGGAGCGGTCCCAGCGCCGAGAACGTCGCGACTCCCGCCGCGGCCGTCATCGACGTGGTGCCGGTCAGCGTTGCATTGGCGGGATGCGACCCGAAGGCCAACGTCACGTTGCCGGTGAACGACGTCACCGTGTTGCCGAAGGCATCCCGCGCCGTGACCACCACGGTGGGGAACGCCGTGCCGGCGGTCAGGTTCACCGGCTGGGTAGTAAATGCGAGGCTGTTCAGTGCGGCCGGCGTGATGTTGAACGCCGAGCTGTTCGCGCTCGTGAGGCCGCTCGCCGTCGCCTGAAGTGTGTAACCGACGCCCACCTTGTCGAGGCTGAGCCCGGTAAACGTCGCGACCCCGGCAACGGCGTTGACCGTCTTCGTGCCGCTGAGAGTTCCCCCACCGGCGTTGTTCAAGATCGCGACCGTGACCGCGTTGGTCGCCGCAGACACGAGCGCTCCGCTCGCGTCCCGTACCTCGACCTGGAACGAGCCGATCGCCGCACCGGCGAGTGCCGTCGCCGGCTGGGTCTTGAACGCCACCTGGGTCGGCGGCGAGCTGAGTACCGTCGGACCGCACACCGCGGCAGTCAGCCCCGTGACGGTCGCCTGGAACTGCGCGGGCCCGGCAACGCTCGGCAGCGTCACGAGCGTCCGCGCCCGGCCGCCGGTATCGGTGACCGCACTGGGCGTGCCCACCGATCCTCCGGCCAGAGCGGCGAACTGCACCGTCACCCCAGGCACGCCCAGACCGTCGCCGCCAAGGACCCGGGCCACGATCGGCTGCGGCAGCTGCACGCCGGGGAGTCCGCTCTGAGCGCAGCCGCTGTCGAAGCTGACGGCGCTCGGCACGGGGACGAACTGCAGCGTCGTGGTGGCGCTGACGGCCGTGGGCGTCGTCGCCTGTACCGTGATCTTCTTTCTGAGCAGCGGCGCCTTGAGCGTCCCGGTCGCGTCGATCGGTGCCGCCACCGTATCACTCGTCGACCACGACACGTAAAAGGTCGGCACATTGGCGCCGACGCCGTCCTTGGCGGTCACCCGCATCTGCAGCGTGGCGCCCTGGGTGAGCAGGGAGTCGGGCGGCCCGAGCGTCAGGGTGGCCACGTTCTGTCCCGGTCCCGAGTAGCTGACGGGGATTTGCGCCGTCGGATTGCTTGGCCCGCTCGACAGGCTGACGGATTGCGTCCCCGAGAAGAGCACCTGTGTACCCGAGAGCAGCTCGATCGTCACCTGGAAGGTTTCGGGAGACTGCGCCAGCGGCACGTCCGCGGTGAGCGAGAGCGACGACTGGTTGGCGGGGAACGAGAAGGTCTGGCTGAACGCGGTATCGCCCTTGGAATTCACGGCGATGAGCCGAACGTGATCGATGCTGAGGCTGAACGCCGCCAGGTTGAGCCCTGGCGGCAGCGTCGCCGCCACCGCGAGGGCAGCGGGCTGGCGCGGCGCCGCCGTGTCGCGGCCGCAGGTCGCGACGGTGGTGGCCAGGGCGGCGGCGGCGAGGCCGCCGATCAGGGGAACGCGTGTACGCACCATCAGACTCAAGTGACCGCGGGAGCGGCGGATCGTCAAGCCGACTACGGCCCTACGCTGACGAGGATACTCCCCGCAGTCATGGCCAGGAATCCAGAAATCGTCGCCGCGACGGTCGTCGACCCCTGCGCGAGCGGGTCGAATGCGACGCCGCCCAACGCGACCGTGGTGGGCGAGCGCGCCTGACCGGCCGGGATCGAAACATTCACCGACTGGCCTGTTGTCGCCGTCGTCACGAGCTGCGCGGCCGTCGAGCTGGTGTTCGTGACCGTCACGATCACAGTAGACCCGCCGACGGCGACGCTCTGCTCCGCCACGAGCGAAGTGTTCGTGACGTTCGGGGCCCCGAGGCGGATCTGGAATGCGTCATTCGCCGCCTGGGAGCTGATCGACGTGACCAGGCCGAGGATGTCGAAACCTGGCGTCACGACGGTCACCGTCGGCGACGTGCCGTTGGCGTACGCCGGGGCGCTCGCCGAGATCGTGGAGGTCCCGGTCCCGACGCCCTGCACGAAGTAGCTGATACTGCTCTGACTGACCGGCACCTGGACGTCGAGCGTGGGCGTACCAGGAGTGGCAGCGTCAGGAGCGATCAGCAAGACCGACGGGTCGGAGCTGACAAGGTGAACCGTAAGCACCGTGGGCCCGGGGTTGGCAGTCTGCAGGCTGCCGCTGCCGTTATCCTGCAGGCCCACGCCGAGCCTCCCGGTCCCCTGCGCCGGCGTGAACATGGTGATGAGCGGCGTGGTAACGGACACCGCCACCGAATCGGGCGCGCCCTGGAAGATGGTGAAGCCCGGAATCGACGCCGAAACGGTGTCGATGCCGACGGCCAGCGGATCATACTCGACCCCCCCGTTCGCGACGGTGTTGGGGGAGCGCGCCTGCCCGATCGCGATCTGCACGGTCGCCTGTTGGCCACCGCCCACCGACGTCACGAGCTTCGCCGCGCTCGTATTCGCGTTGCGCACCGTGGCGGTCACGGCGCTGCCGCCGGCGCGGATCGCCTGCTCGGCCACGAGCGCGGTGTGCCCGACGTTCGGCACGCCGAGGCGCACGAAGAAGGCGTCGTTGGCGGCGAGCGTGGTGATCGTCGACGGCACACCCAGGATGTCGAAGCCCGGCTGTGCGACGGTCACGGCCACCGTCCCGTTCGTATAGCCGGAGGCGCTCGCCGTGATCGTGACAGTGCCGCTCGCTCCCTCGACGCCCTGCACGTAGTAGCTGAATCCGCTCTGGTTGAGCGGCACCAGGACATCGAGCGTCGCGGTGCCCTGTGTGTTCGCATCCGGCGCGAGCAACAGGACCGACGGCTGCGAGCTGACGAGGTGCACGGTCAACGACCCTGGTCCCGGGTTGGCCGTCTGCAGGCTGCCGCTCCCCTGATCCTGCAGCCCCGCGCCCAACCGCCCCGTTCCCTGCGCGGGCGTGAACATGTTGATCAGCGGTGCTGTCACCGTGATGGCGACGGAGTCCGACGCTCCCTTGAGAATCGCGAACCCCGGAATCGTCGCGGTGACGGTGTCCTGGCCCGCACCCAGCGGATCGTACTCCACTCCACCCGTTGCCAGAGTGTTGGGCGAGCGCGCCTGGCCGGCCAGGATCTGTACCGTCACCTGGTTGCCGTTGGTTGCGCTCGTTACGAGCTGCGCCGCAGCAGGTGCATGGTTCTTGATCGTGGCGGTCAGCGCGGTGCCTCCGGCCCGAATCGTCTGCTCCACGGCCAGCGCGGTGTTCGCGGCGTTGGGCGCTCCCAGCCGGACGAAGAACGGATCATTTGCCGAGAGACTGGTCGTCGACCCGGGGAGCCCGAGGATGTCGAACCCGGGGGTCACCACGGTCACCGTGGGCGAGATGCCGTTCGTGTACGCCGGGGCGCTCGCCGTAACGGTCGCGGTTCCCGCGGCAGCGCCCTGGATGAAGTAGTTGAAGCCGCTCTGATTGACCGGCACTGAGACGTCGAGCGTCGGCTGTCCCGGTGTCGTGGCGTCGGGTGCCAGCAGCATGACCGTCGGATCCGAGCTCACGAGGTGCACCGTCAACGCGCTCGGTCCGGGGTTGGCGGTCTGCAGGCTGCCGCTCCCCTGATCCTGCAGCCCGACGCCGAGGCGCCCGGTCCCCTGCGCCGGCGTGAACATGTTGATGATCGGAGCCGTGATCGTGACCGGGATCGAGTCTGCCGTTCCGGGGAAGATCACGAAGCCAGGGATCGTCGCGGTCACGGTATCGGGCCCGGCACCGAGTGGATCGTACTCCACGCCGCCCGTCGCCTTGGTGTTCGGGCTGCGCGACTGCCCGGCGATGATCGACACATTGACCGTCTGGCCGGTGACCGACGTCGTGACCAGCTGCGCAGCCGACGTGTTGCGGTTCTTGATCGTCGCGACGAGGGTGGTTCCTCCCGCGCTGACGCTCTGCTCCACTGCCAGCGCGGTATTGCTCGTATTGGGC
>DASTHG010000062.1:0-5479 GCA_035718325.1 Gemmatimonadales bacterium
CGTGGTGTGGCGTTTCGGCGGCCGTCACAACCAGTTCACCATCGTCGGGGACGGACTGGGCGGATTCGGCTTCCAGCACGACGTGCGGGTGTTGCCGGACGGGGATCTGCTGTTCTACGACAACGGCTTGGCGCACACGCCACCAGAAAGCCGCGCCGTGGAATACCGGCTCGATCGCGTGGCGATGACGGCGACCCTCGTGTGGGAATACCGGCACGACCCTGCGCTGTTCACGCCGATCGTTGGATCGGTGCAGCGGCTCCACAACGGGAACACGCTGGTGGGCTTCGGCGCCGCCGCCCGGATGGTCGAGGTAACGCCTGCCGGACAGGTGCTCTGGGAGGGCCGGCTGACGCTGAACGGCCAGCCGGTCCAGTACTTCTACCGCGCCCGCCGCGTCCCGACACTCTACCGCTACGAGCAGCCCTGAGGGTCCCCCCCGGCGGCCTGGGAGTTGCAGACAAACGCCCCGAGCACCCTGAGCACCGAACTCGAGAGGCACCCTGGTCAAAGGCCTGCGGCTGCTTGCCTTGGCACTATTCGGGGCGATGGCGACGTGCACCGAAAACCGGACTCCGACTTCGGTCGGGGGCCCGGGCCCGGATGCGCCCACCGGCCAGGTGGTCAGCGGCATCACGCAGACCCTCCTCAGCGTCGGCAACAACACCGTCAACCAGAAGATCTACACCACGGCGAGCATCGCTCCGGCCGCGAACGCGCTGATCACCGTCGCCGTGCTGGGCCACAACTCCACCGCCGCGCCGCCGAGCCCGGCCGTGACGGGCGGTGGGATGACGAGCTGGACCGTGGTTGCGAGCGTCGTCTTCGACGGCGTCGCGACTCCCCACAAGCGGCTCACGGTCTACCAGGCGCAGAGCGCCGCGCCCGGGAGCGGTCCCGTCACGATTACCTGGACCAGCTCGGTCTCGAACTGCCAGTGGATCGTGATGCAATGGAACGGGGCCACCGGGATCGTCCAGAGCGGGTCCACGCAAGCGGACGCGGCGACGAGGCTGACCGTCAATCTCGCCGCCTTCGGCAACAGCAACGACGTTGCGTATGGGGTGTTCGGCGTTGCGAAGGCCGCACCGGCGGTGACGCCCGGGTCTGGGTTCACGCTCAACGCGGAGCAGGGATCGCTGGAGAGTCCGGCGGCCGATCTCGCCTCGGAGAGTGCTACCAATCTCGCGAGCGTCGCAGCGACATGGGGCAGCGCGAACGGCGGCGCGATCGCGCTGGAGATCGCCGCCGGACAGTCGGGTCCGCCGCCCACGACGAGTACGCTGTCCTTGACTGTCAGCGGAACGGGCTCGGTGAGTTTCGCTCCCGCATTTCAGAGTGGCGGCACGTGCACCAACCCCGCGACGACGTCCTGCTCCGCCGTCTACCTCACGACCGACAACGTGACACTCACCGCCACGGCGCCGACCGGCTGGTCGTTCTCGGGTTGGAGCGGGGCCTGCTCGGGGACCGGGACGTGTCCCCTCGCGATGAGCGCGAATCGCTCCGTCACCGCGACGTTCGCGCAGTCGGCGCCCACGACACACGTGCTGACGCTGTCGATTGTCGGTACAGGCCAGGCGGCGTTCTCAGTAACACCGCAACCGGGTGGAACGTGCGCCAATCCAGCGACGGCCTCATGTACGGCAGTCTTTCTTGCGACCGACAACGTGGCCCTGACGCCGGGGGCGGGATTCACGGGCTGGAGTGGTGATTGCTCCGGGACCGGGACGTGTTCGCTCGCGATGAGCGCCGACCATGCCGTCACCGTGACATTCAGCTCAGGGGGCGGCGGGGGCGGAACGATCACCCAGACGGTCCTGGCTTCGGGCAATAACCCCGTCAACCAGAGGATCTACACCACCGCGAGCATCGCTCCGGCGCCCAACACGCTCATCACCGTCGCGGTCCTCGGTCACAGCTCGAGCGCCGCGCCGGCGACGCCGGCGCTCGCGGGCGGCGGTATGGCGGCATGGACCGTCGTGTCGAGTATCGTCTTCGACGGCGTGTCGACCCCGCACAAGCGGCTCACCGTCTACCGCGCCCTCGCCGCGGCGCCGGGGAGCGGGCCGCTCACGATCACATTCGCGAGCTCGGTGTCGAACTGCCAATGGATCGTGGTGCAGTGGACCGGCGTCGACCCCTCCGGAATCAACGGAGCAGGGGCGATCGCTCAGGCCGGGTCGCGCACCGGAGACGCCGCGACCGGCCTCACAGTGAACCTCGCCGCCTTCGGCAACGTGAACGACGTCGCCTTCGGCGTCTTCGGGATCGCGAAGAACACCGCCCTCGTCGCACCAGGAGCGGGGTTCACGGAGCTCGCCGAACAGCCGTCGGCGGAGGGAACCCAGGCAGACCTCGAAGCCGAATCGCAGACGAATTCTTCGGCTATCAACGCGACCTGGACCACGGCGAATGGCGGGGCGCTGGGGTTCGAGATCAAAGCGGGAGCGAGCGGCCCGCCCCCGCCGTTTGATTTGACCATCGATCACATCTACGTCACGCAGTCGGCGCAGACGCTGAACGATTCAGAAGCGCTGATCGCGGGCCGACCCGCCCTGGTGCGGGTGTTCGTCCGGGCGACACAAAGCTCGGCCGCCATCCCATCGGTGCGGATCAACTTCTCGAGCGGCGGCACGCTGCTCTCCAGCACCACGGTGGCGGGGACGGGGCCTGCACCCATCGCTCCAAGCGAGGGAACACTCTCTTCCACGTGGAATCTCAGCGTGGCGGGGAATCTGGTGCAGCCGGGAGTTTCGATCACCGCCGAGGTGGACCCCGATCACCTCATCACCGAGGGGAACGAGTCGAACAACACCCTCGCGCTGGCCGAGGTCGTGCGGTCCACCGCACCACAGAGCTATCGCTTCGTGCCGATCAAGCAGACCGGGAACCAGCTCACCGGGAACGTCACGGTCGCCAATGTGTCGACGTATGGCGACACGGCGTACCGGCTGTTTCCGATCACGCAGCCGACGCTCGACGTGCACCAGACCTACACCACATCGACCAATGTCGACGACGGGACCGACGCCTCCTGGACGCAGATCCTGAGCGAAATCGACGCGCTGCGCGTCGCCGAGCACTCACCCGCGACGTATGTCGGGGTCGTGCGGATCACCTACCCGAGCGGGATCGTGGGAATCGGCTACATCGGCCGGCCCACGGCCGTGGTCTACGACGACCAGACGTGGCGCGGAGTGACGGTGGCCCACGAGCTGGGCCATACCTACAACCGCCAGCACTCGCCGGGGTGCGGTGCCGGCTCGCCCGACAAGAACTATCCCTACGCAGGCGGGATCGACGGCATCTACGGGACCGATGTGTTCTCATCACCGACGCTGCTCTATGCGCCGACGATTCACGACATCATGGGGTACTGCGACGACAACTGGATCAGCGATTACACCTACAACGGGATCCTCAACTACATCGCGACCAGCAACCTGATGGCGCCGGCGCAGCCGGCGCAGCGGTCGATGCTCGTCTGGGGATCGATCGTGAACGGCGTGCCCCACCTCGAGCCCTCGTTCGTCCTGACGGCGCAACCGGTCGCGCCCAGCAGCGCGGGAGCGTACCAGGTACAGGGACTGGACAAGGATGGCGTGGTGCTCTTCACACAAGGATTCCAGCCGACGGTGGTTGCCGATTTACGAAACGGCGAGGCCGGCACCTTCGCGTTCGCCGTGCCGTTGTCCGACCTGGTGCAAACCCGGCTCGTGTCACTGCGGCTCGTCGGAGGCGGTCGGCAGGTCATCCAGCCGATAGCGCGAGGCCCGCAGGGTTATGCGGTGCAATCGTGGCAGGGCAACCGGGCGACGATCACGTGGGATACCGCCGCGGCGCCGATCGTGATGGTGCGAGATCCGGCGAGCGGTCAGATCCTGTCGATCGGGCGTGGCGGCCGGGTGGAGGTGGAGACGCGCGGCGCCGATCTGGATCTGCTCTTGTCCAACGGCGTCGCCGGCACGGTGCAGCGCCTCAAGCCTCTTCGTTGACCTGCCGCGGTCCAAGGGAGCGCGCTAAGATCCCCAGCCCTCCCTGTTGTCCCCGGCGCCGTGGGATCGCGCGGTAGATCCAGATCAGCAGGGTCCAGGTCAGCCAGCTGACCCGCTCCGGCCAGGACATCGCCCGAAACATCAGCCACAGCTGCGAGACCGCTGCCGTCGATGCGAGCGCGTCGCCCTGCGCCAGCGCCACCGGTCGCGCGATGACGTGGCTTCCGGAGAAGCCGTGCGTGCCTTCGTGCGTCAGGTTCCAGACGCACGTCACCTTGCCCCAGCCGTGGTTGTCGCTCGCGCCGGTGACCAGGAGATCGTGACCCCGCGCGAGGTCGATCACCACCTGGCGCTCGTGACTCGAGAACGCCAGCGCCTTGGGAGCGCAGTTCACGATCTCGAAGCCATCCACGCCGCCCGCGACGAACTGGTCCAGGTCGGCCCAGTGGTGCTCGCGATACTCGGGGAGCGACGCGATCGCGAGCGCTCCCTGGCTGTGCACCGCTGCGAACAGCCCCACCATCCCCGGCGTGTCGTGTGAGTACGGCGCGAGATCGGTTTGTGTGACGGTGCCGAGCACCACGACGTGTTGCTGGTAGACGCTCCACTCGACGCCCGGAAGCAGCGGGATCGGTCCGTCGTCATTCGAGCCCATGAACGGCGTATTGTGATCGGTGACGTACGCCGCCTGGAACCCCTGCTCGGCATGCCAGGCCCCCAGGCGCTCGAGCGTCCAGCCCTTGCGGCCGTCGTGCGAGAGGTCGGTGTGCGAGTGGTAGTCGACGATCGTCAGTCCGCCCTGCGGCGGCTCCGTGGCGCTGAGCCTGGGGACCGGCCGCGGCAAGAGCACCGCGGCGGCAGCCACCGCGCAGGGCAGCAACACGCCCAGCAGCGTGCGCAACACGCGCCGGCCACGTGTGCCGGGCAGCAGTGCGCCGAGTCCACCCAGCACGACGACCCACGACACGAGAAACCAGATCGCGCGCGTCATGCTGAGAAACGTCACGGCGTCGAGCAGGTTCGAGAGCGGCGCCAGGATGACGTACAGCGCCGGACGCGACAGATCGGCGTCACCCGCGGGGGCGCCGGTGACGGCGTCGACGACGGCGGGGAGCGGGGCGAGCGCGCCGGCGATCACCAGGATCGTTACGGTGACGGCCAGCGGGTGGCGACGCAGGAAATTCACCTCTAGTATCCGGGCATGACGGTCGCACACAAACTATCGGTTTTTCGAGCGGGCGTGTGATCCCGCCGGCTGCCATTTTCGCGGCCGCCGCCGTCGTACCGGTCGGGATCATCGCCGCGTTTACCATCGTCGAGCGGCGCCGCCGCGAGGCGTTGCAGCAGTACAGCGAGCAGCGCGGTTACCGGTTCGAGGCGAAGCGGCCCGGCGCGGAGATCGGGCTGTCGGAAGCGTTTCCCATCTTCCGCAAGGGCCACGGTCACGCGTGGGGTTGCACGGTCACCGGTCAGGTCGGCGG
>DASTHG010000063.1:0-7579 GCA_035718325.1 Gemmatimonadales bacterium
GAACGCGATCACCGGCAGCTCGGCCCCGAGCGCTTGGTGCCACCCCGCGGGATCCTTGGCCTGCGGAAAGGCGAGCAAGGCGTCCGCCCCGCCCGCCTTTGCCTGCTTCGCCATCTCGATGCTCGAGGCTCCAGCGATCACCAGCCGGTTGGGCAACGCGGCGCGCCACGTCTGCAGCACCACGCGACGCTCCTCTGCGGAGAGGCGCGAGCCACGGCCGGTGTGCGCCCACACGGCGACGCCGGCGACATCCTGCGTCGCCATCCAGCGCGCATACACGTGCTGGGCGTCGGCCGCGATCGCTTTCCCGCGGTACGGGACGGGGACCGCAGGGACGAGCCCGCCCTCGAGGCGGCGCGCGATCGTCATGACGTCGCTCCGTTCCCCACTGCGCGGGCGTTGGTCGATTCGATCGCCGCGCGGTGCTCAGGAGTGATGTCCAGCAGATCGAGCTTGGCGATCGCCGTCTCGGGAAGCCGCAGCGGCTGTCCCGTGCCGAACACGAAGCGCTCCGGGCCGATCGTCTCGAGCACCGTGGCGAGGTGCTCTTCGGGCGGTCCCCAGATCCAGCTGATGTCCCACCAGATGCGCCGCGCTTCGTCCGTCGTGGACCCGAAATGGACTTCTTCGATGAAACCACGATCGGCGTGCGTGACGACGAGCCGCACCGCCGGGCTGCTGCGGATCAGGGCGCGCACCGCGGCAGCGGGGAGCTCCGGCGTCACATCGTGCGGATGCCGTTGCCGGGAATCCTCGAGCCGCACCGCGAGCAGCAAGGGACGCCCGGCCGCTCCCGCCGCCGCCGCGAGAGCGACCATTTCGGGACCCGACGGAGCGAGGGCGAAGTAGCAGGGATCGCAGCGGATCGCGGGGACGCGCCGCGCCACTGCCTCGCGCAGCACGTCGGGCCAGTTGGCGAGCCCCGGGTGTACCGCGGGCACCGGGTGGAGGCGTGGCGCTGTGCGGCAGGTTTCGTACAGCCAGTCGTTCCCCGCCGTCGGATCGCGCCAGTAGAGACCGGGGAGATGCGTCACCCACGCCTCGTCGATCCCCACGCGATCCATCGCCGCCAGAAGATCGCCGGGCGACGTGCCGGGGACTTTGCCAAACGGGTAGCCGCCGAGGAACGCGTTGACGTCGATGCGCATCAGTCGCTGGGGAAGCTGCCCGGCGGGAAGATGCGCGCGGCGTTCTTCCAGGCGACGAGATCGTAATCGGCGGGCGGCAGCAGATGGTGCAGATATCGCAGCTTCGCCCATCCCGTGTCCATCGTGATGTCCGAGCCCCAGAGCAGCCGCTCTGCGCCAACGCTCTCGAGGCAGGCCTCGAGCATGCCGCCGTCCACCCCGCTGCCCGAGAGGTCGAGATACACGTTGGGGTGCGCCGGGGCGACCGCGAGAGTGTGGCGCCAATCGCCCCCGCCCGCGACGTGCGCGAGAATGAACGCAACCTGACGGTGGCGCGCGGCCAGGCGGCACAGCTCGGCTCCGTCCGACGCTTCCTGCCCGGGCCAGTCGCGACGCCGCCCCTGCCAGATGTGGTGCAGAATCGGCAAGCGGTGCTGCCGCGCCGCTTCGCAGATCACGTCCAGCAGGGGATCGTCGGCGCGCCGGCTGGCCGCGAGCTTCACCCCGATGAGCCCGGCGGCGCGCCCGCGGGCGATCTCGGCGCTCGCGTGATCGGGGTAATTCGGGTTGACACAGGCGTAGCCGCGGATGCGGGCGCCATGGTCCTGTTGCAGCGCGATCGTGAAATCGTTGCCGTACACGACGTCGGCCGGGGACGGAAAGTACGTCGGCGAGGTCAGGCCGAAGGTGCCGAGGGTGGACGTGACGTGCACCGTGATCCCGATGCGCCGGCCGGCCTCGAGCCGGCTGGCGTTGTACGCGCGCCAGTCGGACCTGGGGCTCCGCTCGGGAAAGAAGTGCGCATGGACGTCGATCAGCATGCCGCCTTCAACGCCTCCCCGAGGGTCGCCAACGCCTGATCCACGTCGCTCTCTGTGTGCGCGTACGACACGAAGTTATACGCCGTGCGCTTGAACAGCAGTCCGCGCCGCGCGCATTCGACCGCCACGCGACTCGACAGCTCCTCGGTGGCAAAGTGCAGGAAGCACATCTCCGCGACGCCGCCGACGCTCGTCGCGACCTGGCGGTACTCGCGCTGCAAGCGGTGCAGCCCGTGCAGCAACCGCGTGCCGACGCGGTGCAGGTGTGTGCACACAGGCTCCGACTCGTACACCGCCAGCGTCGCGAGCGCCGCGGCCAGCGCCACGGATTCGGTAGCCAGCGTGGAAGAGATCCACGTGCGGCTGACCGCGGCCATGACCTCGGCCGCCCCCCCCACCGCGGCCAGGGGAAACCCGTTGGCGAACGCCTTGCCGATCACCGCGAGATCGGGGGCGACGCCGTACCGCTCAGCGGCGCCGCCCACCGCCAGACGGACCGCCGTCTTGATCTCGTCGAACACGAGCACTGCCCCGGCGTCCTGCGTCTCGACCCGCAGTGTCTCGAGCCACTCGCGCGATGGTTCGGCTACTACGAGCGGCTCGATCACGACGGCCGCGAGCCGATCGCCGCGGTAGCGGATCATCTCGCGAGCCCGCTCGGCATCGTTGAACGGCAGCTCCGCGAAGACGGCGCGCGTCCCTTGTGGGACGCCTTCGGTCCGGCCCTGGCACCAGTCGAGCCAGCCGTGATACCCGCAGGCCAGGACCTCCTCCCTTCCCGTATGCACTCGAGCGATCCGCACCGCCGCGGCCACCGCCTCGGCGCCGGTCTTCAAGAAGCGGATGCGCTCCATCCACGGCATCCGCTGCGCCAACGCTTCGGCGAGCCGTTCTTCGTCGACCGGCGGCAGCGGCCCGACCGTGCCAGCGGCGATCGCGGCCGTCGCCGCGCGGCTCACCGCGGCGTGCCCATACCCGAGGCCGACCGCGCCGAGTCCCATGACGAGATCGAGGTACTCGCGTCCCGCTTCGTCCCAGACGCGGGCACCAGCCGCCCGGGCGAGGCGCACCGGCAGCCCCTCGTCCGCCGCGGCCCCGAACAGGGCCTCGGGACGCTTACTCCCGGTCGACGTGAATCCTGGAACGCGCCAATCGGTCACGGTATTTCACCACCTCGATCGCCATTGCGCGCAACAGCTTCGCCTCGCGCTGGTCGAGCGGCACCCGGTGCACGACTTCGCGCACCGTCCGCATCACATGTTCGCGGTCGCGCACCTTGAAGAACTCGATCGCCGCCAGTGCCTGCTCGGCGTCGCTGAAGAAACGCTCGACTTCATCGACCGTCGCCGGCTCGGCCGGGCGCCGCGGCGCCTTGAACGGCCGCTCGCCGTCCCCGCGCGCCAACGCCAGCTCGTATAGCATCACCACGACCGCATGCCCGAGATTCAGGGACGGATACGCCGGCGCGGAGGGGATCGTCACGATGCGGTGGCAGCGATCGAGCGCTTCGTTGGACAGTCCCTTGTCTTCTCGTCCGAACAGCACCGCCGCCGTACCCTGCTGGGCCAGCGGGAGGAGCTCCGCCGCCGCCTCGCGCGGCCGCTGATTGTTGCGTTTGGCCGAGCGCGGCCGCGCCGTGCAGCCGGTGACGTGGCTGCAATCCGCGAGCGCGGCATCGAGTGAGTCGAACAGGGTGATGCGCGACACGACATCGTGCGACTGGTGCGCGATCCCTTCGATGCGATACCCGTCGTACTCACGTGGCTGCACGAGCCGTAGCTCCCGGAACCCGAAATTCTTCATCGCGCGCACGACGTGCGCGATGTTGACGAGGTCCTGGGGCTCATGTAATACGACAATGATGGACATGCGTCTCAATTGATGAATGAAGAATGCAAAATGCAGAATTCATTCGACATTCTGCATTCAACATTCTGCATTGTTTCAACCCACGAGCTCCAGCATCCCGTGCCGCCCCACGTCCTGCCGGTCACCGCGCAAGAACACCCAGCCGCCACCGCCGCTCCACACGAGCTGTCCCACTCGCCGCTCGCGTCCCGGAGCCATCTCATTGACGATCACATCGAAGCCTACGCGCCCCCCGACATGGGTCAGCAGTCCCTCGGGCCATTGCACGGCGAGCGTCACGCAATACCCGTCGCTCGTCGTGCGCCACGCCCCCCGCACGTCGCGGGCATCGCCGGTGGCGTCTGAGACGACGTGCGTGCGGACGCTCGAGTTGTCCGGGACGGGCACGACGAGATACCCCCACTGCGGGATGTCGGCCCGCGGCGCGGTCGAGTCCGATAGATAGACCTGCACCCCGTCGGAGTGGATGTCGTCGGGCTCGTTGTCGAGCTGCAACGGCGGCGCATCGGGACCACGAAACACCGGATCCTGCTTGTGGACCTGCACGGCGAGATAGAGGGCGTCGTCGTCCCAGTTGGCGAACACCCGCGCCGCGAAATCCTCGGGGCCGGTATATGCCTCTTCGCTGCGGCGATACTGGTCCTCGAGCTCGAGCAGCAGCGGCTCCGTAGTGTCGAAGCCATCGAGGGTCCCGTCGAGCCTCGGAGGCTGGGCCACGCGCAGCGCCGTCGCCGTCGCGCGGCTGTCGGGGTCGAGATCGAGCCCTTGGACGACGCGTTGCGGCGCCCGCACCGTTTCGAGTCCGATCGTCTTGCCCTGCTGTTCGATCGTCCATTGCGTCCCGGCAAACCGGTGCCGATCGTTGCCGGCCGGCGTCTTGATCTCCATGAGGTCGCCGCTCAACCGCACGCCGAGCACGGCGGTCCCCCGTTTTCCGTACTCGAGCACGGTGACGAAACGCGCGTTGCGGGCGCGCACGCGCTGCAGATAGAAGGGCTCCCGCCCCGTGCCCCCCGGCCGGCCGGGACCTTCCGCCCGCAGCAGCTCACCGGAAAAGACGAAATGTGTGGTCAGCAGTTGGTTTTGATCCGTCAGCTCCAGAGCGATCGGCGAGCTCGCGTCCGAAGCAAGCTGCGCGACGCGATCCACGAACTCGTCATCGAGTATTCCATCTACCCAACGACCGCCCTCGATCTCGCCGCGCCCGGCGAAGTGCCACGGTAGCTCGAGCAGCCGCTCGTCGCGTCCCGTCAGCTCGACCACATCGAGCAGGTACTGCGCCCCCATCACGACCGTTCGCGTCACGTCGCCGAACCGGCCCCGCGCCCATCCCCACTCCGGTCCCGCCTCGTACCCTTCGATCGTCGCATCGTCGAACGGCTGCGTTTTCCCGTCGAGACGCGGAGCGTTGTGGGCGAGGGTGGACCGGTACCAGAACAACTCGCGCGCGACGTAGGAGCCGGTACCAAAGTCCGGCAACCAGTACACGCCATCCCCATGCAGCGTGAGGTTCAGGCGGTCGGGATGGCCGTGGCCGCCACCCGTGGCCCCGCACTCGAGACTGGCGTAGCGACCGCCGCTGCGCAGCACCGCGAGTCCCTGGCCTTCCAGATAGACGCTGGGAGGCGTCCAGGTCGCCTCCGACGCCGGGAGCTCGGGAAGCATCTCGAGCAACGACCACCAGGAGAGCTGCTGGCGTGAGTGCGTCGTGGGCGCCTGGTCCACCGGCGCATCGTGGAGATACGACTCGAACACTTCTTCACTGACAGGACCCGCCGCGTAGAGGGCCGCAAGCCATGCCGGGAGGTCCGACGCCGATTCCGCAGAGCCGCGCACCAGGCGGCCCAGACCGACTTCCCAGGTGTCGAGATACATCGGCTGCGCGAGCGAGATCCCGAAACGGGAATCCTTGCGCGCGGGAAACGTGAGATCGGGGAGGGCCGTCAGCGCGGGGGCGGAGAGTGCGCGCGTCAACCCCTCGGCCAGCTCGGGTTCGCCGTAGAAGTCGACCCCCGCTTCCCCCGCCCAGGTGGTCCCGGTGATGAGACCGCGCAACGCGAACAGGTGGTAATTCTCGCCCTCGTACCAGAGCCCGTCCTCGCGGTAGCCCCGCAGGTGGGCGATCAAGCCGGTCTGGCCCTGGATTGCGCGGGTGGCGAGGTCCTCATCCTCGAACCAGACCGCGATCGCACACAGGGCGGCATTGTTCCACGTCTGGCGGTTGGAAAACCCCTCGTCGAAATCGCCGATGAGGTTCGCCGCCTCGTCGCCCACGGTGGTGACCGCGCGGCGCGTCGCGTCGTCGAACCATTCGGTCTCGCGCAGCAGCATCGCGGCGGACAGATAGTTGAGGATCCAGATCGATTCGAGATACGTCGAAAAAAAGAGCCGGCTCGGGCCCAGCACGTTGTCGCGATTGGGATACTGGAAGTAACGGTCGCCGTAGCCCCGCAGGATCTCGGCCGAGCGCCGGGCCGCGGGTTCGCCGCCGTCGCCGAGCGCCGCCAGAGCCGCCAACTCCACGGCTCGCTCTGCCAGCCACAGGTGCTGCAGTCGCGCCCAGGCGCGGTGGTGGCGCACACCAGAGTGTCGCGTGTGGCAGACGGGACAGGTGTGCGCGTCGGGGCTCCACGGATCGAAACGCAACGTGGCGCCGTCCGCCGGACAGCGACCCCCGTCGACGCTGAGCAGCGCTTTGACCTCCGGAATCGGCGGCAGCTGCTGCACCACGCGCGTGTTGCGCCGCGCGATGTGGGCCGTCAGGGCCCGCAGGTCCGGTGCTGCACCGACCAGCTCGCGCCGCTCGGCCAGACGCTCCGCGGTTACCATGCCCGGCCGCCTTCCCAAGCGAACCGGAACGGCAGCACCGTCGCTCCTGCGGCACGGGCGGCGTCGCCAGCAGCGGGCCCCGGTGCCTTCGCGAGAAAGAACATCGATCCTCCCGCGCCCGCGCCCGCCGCCTTGCCGCCGAGCACGCCGGCGCCACGCATCGCCTGCTCGAGGCGTCGCATCTCATCGGTTTGCATGCCGGCGTCGAGTGCCTGCTGGCAGGTCCAATTCCTGGTCAAGAGGGCGCCGATCTCCGCCACATCCCCTGCCCGCATCGCCTCCGCCATTCCTTCCGCGATATCCTTCATTTCATCGAGCGCCCCCGTCACCGTGCGGTCGCCGCGCTCGTAAGCCCCCATGACCCGGGCGATGGTGTCCCCCGATACACGCGAGCGGCCGGTGTAGCACAGCACCAGCTGACGCTCCAGCGTGGCGGCGAACGCCGGATCGATCGTGATCGGCTCGATGCCGACGTCGGGATCCCGGAAACTCAGCCGATGAAAGCCGCCGAGGGCCGCCGCCAGCTGATCCTGGCGCCCACCGGGAATCCGCGCTTCGCGCGTTTCGAGCAGCCATGCTTGCTCGGCGAGCTCGCGCGCATCGAGCCGTTCTTGTCGCGCGGCGGCGAGACAGGCGACGAGCGCCACATCGAGCGCGCCCGAGCTGCCCAGCCCCGAGCCCGGGGGCACCTGCGCCCGCGTGCGCAGGGTTAGGGCGCCCTGCACCGGAAACATCCTCAATCCCGCCTTTAACAGACTGAGCTTGCCGTCGAGCACCAAGCCGAGTGAATCAGCGCATTCGACGGTCTCGCCGAGATCCTCGGAGACGAGCCGCACCAGGGTGCCGCCGAGCGCCAGCTCCGCTTCGACGTGGAGAGCGATCGCAGCGTTCACGACGACGCCGCCTGCGCGCGTGGAGAATGGCGGAACGTCG
>DASTHG010000064.1:0-14564 GCA_035718325.1 Gemmatimonadales bacterium
GAAGCGGCATACGGAACGATCGGACCGGGGCTCCTGGCGGATCATTTCCCTCCGCGCAGTCGCGGGCGCGCGCTCGCCGTCTTTTTCATGGCGATCCCGGTTGGCGCGGCGCTGGGGTACATGATCGGCGGATTCGTCGACAATCAGTGGGGATGGCGGCGCGCCTTTTTCGTCGCGGGCATCCCGGGGCTGCTGCTCGCCGCGCTGGTCTCGCGCCTGCCCGAGCCGGTCCGCGGGGCGAGCGACGCCATGGCGGCAGTCCCGGCAGGTGGAACGTTCGCCGCGCTGCAGGGCAACCGGGCCTACCTGCTCACGGTGCTGGGCTATGCGGCGTATACCTTCGCGCTCGGCGGCATCGCCACCTGGATGGCGCCGTTTCTCGAGCGGGTGCGGGGGCTGCCGAGGAACGTCGCGACGGTGCGGTTCGGTGGCATCGTCGTGCTCACCGGATTCACGGGCACGGCGCTCGGCGGCTGGCTAGGAGACGTGCTCGCCCAACGATCGCGCAACGGATACCTATGGCTCAGCGGCATCGCGACCGTGCTGGCTGCGCCGCTGTTCTACCTGGCGCTCGCCTCGGCGACACCGGCGGTCTACTGGACCGCGATGATCGGGGCGGAGCTCCTGATGTTCGCGTCGACGGGGCCGGTCAACACCGTCATCGTCAGCGTCGTGCCACCGGCAATCCGCTCCAGTGCGATGGCGGTGAGCATCTTCGCGATCCACTTCCTCGGCGACGTGCCGTCCCCGGCACTCGTGGGATGGTTGTCCGACCGCACGTCGCTCGCTCTCGCGGTGCTGATCCTCCCCGTCGCCGCCCTGGCCGGAGGAATCGTGTGGACCTACGCTGCCGCCACTACTCGAGCGATGCCTGGAGCGTGATCGTGACATTGCCCTTGAGTGCCCGGGACACGGGACAGCCGTCCTTGGCTCCCTGGGCGGCCTTTTGAAACGCCGCGTTGTCGATCCCCGCGACTTTCCCTTTCACGGTGAGCGCCATCGTCGTGATCGTCGGAGCGCCGTCGACCGTCTCGATCGTGCAGGCGGCATCGACGCTGACGCGCGTACCGGGCGTCCCGGCCTTTTCCAGCCCGGCCGAGAGCGCCATGGCCAGACACGCGGCGTGAGCGGCGGCGATCAGCTCCTCGGGTGTCGACCCCTTCGCCCCTTCGAACCGCGTCTGAAAGGAATACGGGGCCTGAAACGCCTGGCTCCCGGCCTTGAACACACCGCGGCCATCTTTGAGTTTGCCTTCCCAGACTGCCGCTGCCCGGCTCGTCGTCATGGTCTTACTCCGTCTGTAGGTGGCCGGAATCTGGCGGGGCGCGGGGCGCGGCGCTACGCTTTTGGCGCAGACCAAAGCCGCAAGGAGACATGAGGATGGCGACCAAACGTGGAACCGGGCAGTCCGCGGCACGGACCGCCCGCCGCCCCAAGCGCAAGAGCCCTGAGACGTTCCGCGCGCGAGGGCTGACGCCTTCGTTGACCGTGAATGACCTGAAGCAGAGTCTCGCCTGGTACGAAACGGTCCTCGGCTTCACCGTGGAGGACCGCTGGGAATCGGACGGCGCGCTGCGCGGCGTCGAGCTCAAGGCCGGCGCCACGCGTCTCATGCTCAACCAGGACGACTGGGCACGCGGCCGCGAACGGCTGAAAGGCGAGGGCTTCCGGCTCTGGTTCGAGACGGCCCAGAACCTCGACGCCCTCGCTGCCGAGATCACCGCCCGCGGCGGCCGGCTCGATCACGAGCCGCGCACCATGCCGTGGGGTGACCGGGCGATGGCGCTCACCGACCCGGACGGCTATCGACTGACGATCGCCCAGATCCAACGCTAGCGTGGATAACGCGGCGGTCCTGCGCGCCCTGGCGGAGACGTTCGTCTCCGGGGGCGAGGCCGTTCGTCTGGCCGACCATCTCACCGAAACGATCGCCTCCCTGCCGCGCCGCGCCGACCGGGAGGAGATCGCGCGCCTCCTGCAGCTGCTCGAAAGCCGAACGATGAATCTGGTGCTCTCGGGCTCCGCCCTTCCGTTCACGTCGATGTCGCAGGCGCAGCGTGAGCGCTACCTCGGCGCCTGGGCGACGAGCCGCGTGCCGCTGCGCCGCAAGGCGTTTCAGGGACTCAAACGCATGGCGACGGTGCTGTTTTACACGGCCCGGTTACCCTCGGGAGACCCGAACCCCAGCTGGGCGCGGCTCGAATATCCGGGCCCGCTCGGTCCGCCGCCGGCGACTCCAAAGAAGATCACGCCGCACACCATCGCGAATGACGGGACGCTGCAGTGCGACGTCGTCGTGGTGGGTTCCGGCGCGGGAGGCGGCGTCGTCGCCGGCGAGCTGGCGGCGCGCGGGCTCAACGTCGTGGTGCTCGAGAAGGGCGGCTATTACAACGAGGCCGACTTCTCGCACTACGAGGGCGAGACGCTGGCGCGCCTCTACGATGGCGGTGGCCTGCTCACCTCCGACGATCTCGCCATCGTCGTCCTCCAGGGCAGCTGCCTGGGCGGCGGCACCGTGGTGAACTACACCACGAGCTTCCGCACCCCGGACGGGGTGCGCGACGAGTGGGCGCGCGAGCACCACCTGCCCCACTTTACGACGGCGGAGTACACGCAGGCGCTCGACGCGGTCTCCGAGCGGCTGGGCGTCACCACCGCGGCGCAGCGGCCCAGCGAGCGCGACGCGGCGATGCTGCGCGGGCTCGATGCCCTGAGTTGGCACCACGCGCCACTGCCGCGCGACGTCCGCGGCTGCCCGCAGGACGAGCAGTGCGGATACTGCGGCTTCGGCTGCCGCCGCGGCGCCAAGCAATCGACGCTGATCACCTACCTCCAGGACGCCTATGACCGGGGCGCGCGGCTGATCGTCGACACCGTGGTGCGGCGCGTGATCGTCGAGTCCGGGCGCGCCGTAGGTGTGGAGGCGGTCGTCCGTTACCCGCAGGGGCCGAGGGCCTTCAAGCTCACCGTGCGCGCACGCGCCGTGGTCGTGGCGGGCGGGTCGGTGCATTCACCGGCGCTGCTGCTGCGGTCCGGCATCGGGCTACCGGCGTTGGGCCGCCACCTGGCGCTGCATCCCGGTGGAGCAGTGTTCGGGCTGATGCCCGACGTCGTGCGGCCATGGACGGGAACGGTGCAGGCCCACTACTCCGACCAGTTCGCCGACCTGGACGCAGGGTACGGATTCAAGTTCGAAACGATTCCCGTCCACCCGTCGCTGTTCGCTCTCGCCGTGCCGTGGGAGTCTCGCCAGCAGCACGCCGACGCGATGGCGGAGCTCGCGCACACGTCGCTCGTGGCGGTACTGGTGCGCGATCGCGAAGGCGGCCGCATCACCGTCGACGGCGATGGACAGCCGATCATTTCCTATCGCCTGTCGCCCTACGATGCCAGACACCTGCGGCAGGGCCTTGCCGCAGCCGCCCGGGTCCTCGAGGCCGCCGGAGCCCGCGCCATCTGGACGCCGCACGCGCGCACCATCGGCTACCGGCCCAACGGCTCCGCCGCGCCGCGCGACGCCTGGCTCGCGACGCTCGACCGTGCGGGGTTCGGACCGAACCAGGCGCAGCTCGCCACCTTCCATCAGATGGCGTCATGCCGCATGGGGGCGAATGCGCGGACCTCCGTGGTGACCCCCGAGCACCAGGTGTGGGGGGTGCCGGGCCTCTACGTCGCCGACGCGAGTACGTTTCCGACCTCGTCGGGGGTGAATCCGATGCTGACGATTATGGCGATGGCGCATCGGGCCGCGGGAGTGATTGCGTCGAAGCTATGAACTGCGCTATCAGCTATCGGCTATCGGCTATCGGCTATCGGCCAAGCTGATAGCTGATAGCTGATAGCTGATAGCGTCTTTCATTGGGGGCCCCATGCTCGTTCTGCTCACCGTCGCTTCGCTGACACTCCAGCAGTCCGTCGCCGACACCTCGCCGTTTCGCGCCCTGGGGCTGCCGGCCGCGACTCGGGTGCGCTCGAGCTCCGGTGCGCCGGGGCCCGACTACTGGCAGCAGGAGGCGAGCTACACGATCCGCGCGACGCTCGACACCGGCCCCAGCGTCATCACGGGAACGGAGACCATCCATTACGTGAATCACTCTCCCGACGCCCTCGCATTCGTGTGGATCCAGGTCGAGCAGAACATCTTCTCCCAGAACAGCGTCACCTACCAGCTCAATCAGCCGCCGCTGCATTTCGCCGGCGGGGCGGTGTTCGATTTCACCGGCAAGGGCTTCATCGGCGGGATCACGATCGACCACTGTGCGATCGGCGCCACAGAGCTGGTCCGTACCGCGTACGGCACGATGATGCGCGTGGAGCTGCCGGCACCGCTCGCCCCCGGGGGCGTCGTGACCCTCCAGGTCGCCTGGCACTTTCCCGTCCCGCCCTACGGCGGCGGCCGCATGGGCCGGGTCGGCAACCGGCTCTACGAAATCGGACAATGGTATCCGCGGCTCGTCGTCTATGACGACGTGAACGGGTGGAATCCGCTGCCCTACATCGGCGCGGGCGAGTTCTATCTCGAATACGGCAATTACGACGTCACGCTGACGCTGCCGGCAGGCTATCTCGTCGCCGCGACGGGGACCGTAGCGAATCCGCTCGCGGTGTGGTCGCCGACGATCCGGCAGCGCGTGCTCCAGGCGCAGCGGGCGAGCGAGCGCGTGCAGGTCGTTACCAAGGACGAAGCGACCGCCAACGGCGCCCGCGCCGCCCAAGGCACCAAGAGCTGGCACTTCACCGCCTCCAACGTGCGCGACTTCGCCTGGGCCGCCTCCCCGGATTTCCGTTGGGACGCGAGTGCCTGGAACGGCATCCAGATCAACACCTTCTACCGGCCGTCGGCGGCACCGTGGGAAGAAGCGAACCGCATGGCGCGGTTCACGATTCAACACTTCTCGGAGACGTGGGGGGAATATCCCTGGCCCCACGCGACGACCGTGGAAGGCCTGATCGAGGGGATGGAATACCCGATGCTCACCTTCGTCCCGTCGATCGAGAAGCGCGAGGACCAATTTTGGGTGCTGATGCACGAATTCGGGCACCAGTGGTTCCCGATGACCGTGGGCTCCGACGAGCGCCGCTATCCCTGGATGGATGAAGGATTCAACACCTTCATCGATTACGGAGCGGCGGAGGGCTACTTCAAGGGAACGGCCTATGGCGACACCGTGCGGCGCGAGCTGCTGACCGACTTCCAGGTCTCGGCGAAGCCCGGCTTTGAGCAGCCGCTCATCACGAAGCCCGTCGAGCAGCGCGACCTCGCCTGGGGCGCCTACCAGAAACCGGCGTTGATGCTCACCGTGCTGCGCGACCAGGTGCTGGGTCGTGAGACGTTCGAGCGGGCGATGCGCGAATACGTGCGCCGGTGGCGCTTCAAGCATCCGCAACCGGCCGACTTCTTCCGCACCATCGCGAACGTCAGCGGCCGGGATCTCGACTGGTTCTGGCGCGAGTGGATCTATACCACCGCGCGGCTCGACCAGGCGATCGATTCCGTCCGCGCCGTGGGGACCGACTCGACCTACATCTATCTCTCCAACCGGGGCCAGATGGTGCTCCCCGTGACGCTGGGGCTCCACTACGGCGACGGGTCGAGCGAAACGCGGACGTTGCCGATCGAGATGTGGAATCTGGGCGACCGCTTCACGGCGCGGTTCGCGACGCCGAAACCGGTGGTCGGCGTCGTGCTGGATCCGACTGCGGTACTCCCGGATATCGATAGGGCGAATAACAGCTGGAGTAAGTAGCTATTGGCTATCGGCTATCAGCTATCAGCTATCGGCTTGAGGCACCACCGAAGTTGGTGATAGCTGATAGCTGATAGCTGATAGCGCCTTTTCAGGGCGACCTCGCCCGCGTCGGATACGCCGGGTGCGGCACGGCGTGCGACGGCGGCGGACTCTTCGCCAGCTCGTCGAGCACCACCGCCACCGCGCGCTCGAGCTGGGGATCGTGCCCTCCGATCACGAGCTTCGGCGTCATCTCCACCTCGATATCCGGCGGCACTCCGACGTCCTCGGCATCCCACTCGCCGGTGGGACTGAACAGGGCGATGCGCGGCGCCGTGATGAACCCACCGTCCATCAGCGTCGGGTAGTCGTAAATCCCGACCAGGCCGCCCCAGGTCCGCTTGCCCACCAGCTTCCCGAGCCCGCGCCGCCGGAAATACAGCGGCATCGCATCGCCTCCCGAACCGGCGTACTCGTTCGTGATCATGACCTTGGGGCCATAAATCGATCCCGCGGGCGACGAAAACACACGGCCGTTGCGCGTGGCCATATAGGCGAGGACTGGGCGATTGAGCATGTCCTCCACGTAGTCGGCGATGTCGCCGCCCGTGTTGAAGCGCTCATCCAGGATGGTGGCGGAGCGATCGAGCTGCGAGAAATAGTAGCGGTTGAACTCGGTAAAGCCACCGCCGGCGGTGTTCGGCATGTGCACGTAGGCGACGCGACCACCCGAAAGTGAATCGACGAGCCGCACGTTGCCCTCGACCCACGCGCGATGACGCAGTCCGGTCTCGCTGGCGATGGGCACGACGGTCACCGTGCGCGCGCCCTGGGGCGTCGGTCTCGAGTTCACCGTGAGCACCGTCTGGCGCCCGACGGTGTTGGCGAACAACGCGTACAGGTTGGTCGGCGCGCGCAGTGGCTGGCCGTTCACGGCCAGCAGGTAGTCGCCCGCGTTCACGGTGACGCCCGGCGCGGTCAACGGGGCGCGCAGGCCGGGATTCCAGTTGAGCCCGCTGTAGACGCGCCGGAACCGGTACACGCCGTTGTCGACCTGGTAGTCGGCGCCCAGCAGTCCCACCGCCACGGTGTCGATGCGCGGCATGTCGCCGCCCCCGACGAAGCTGTGGCCGACGACCATCTCTCCCATCATCTGGGCGATCAGGTAGTTGAGATCGTCACGATGGCCGACGTCGGCGAGCCACGGACGATAGCGCTCGCGGATCGCGGGCCAGTTGGCGCCGTGCATCCCCGGGTCGTAGAAGAAATCGCGCTCGACGCGCCAGAACTCCTCGAACATCTGCTGCCATTCGACGCGCGGCTCGACGTAGATCTGCATCGTCGAAAGATCGAGCTTGCCGTCACCGACACTCGCTTTCCCGTCGGTGGGCACGATGCCGAAGGCGTCTCCCGGAGCCCCGTAGAGCAGTTTCTTGCCGTCGTGACTCACGGCGTAGCTGGTCACGCCCGTCAGGAAGTCCTCGTCCTTGCGCTCTTTCGGATCGTAGCGGTGCAGCACGAAACCGGGCTGGTTCGGCACGCTCTCGAGATAGAAGAGGCGGCCGTCGGCGGCCGCGGACAGTCCCGAGTAGTCCCGCTCGGGCACGGACAGCGCGAGGATGCGTTGATCGATGCCTGCGAGATCGATGCGCGTGACGGGAACGGAATCGGCCTTCTTCGTCGTATCCTTCGGTGGCGTCGCGGAGGCGGACCCCACCGGCTCTTCATCACTCTCCGGCGCCAGCGGCGACGGCGCCGTCCGGTCCAGCACCGCCACATACAGGCTCCGCCGCACCGGCCGCTCGGACGAAGAAAGATCGATCCAGCCCACGTTGAGCGCGAAGTTGGTGCTGGCGGCGAAGTAGAGATACTTGCCGTCGACGCTGAACGCCGGCGCGATCGCGTCGCTGCGCCCGTCAGTCACCTGATGCGTTGCGCCGGCCGTCACGTCGAACAGCATGATCGCGCGCAGCTGGTTGGGTTGGCGCTTGGCATACGCCAGCCACTTGCTGTCGGGTGACCACGCCGGCGTCGAGAGACTGCGCTCGGGGTGCTCGTAGGTGTCGGAATCGACCACCACCGGCCGCTTCGTCGCGAGATCGACGATCCAGAGTTTCAGCCGCTTGTCGGTGTAGGCAATGCGCTTCCCGTCGGGCGACCACGTCGGCGTGTAGTAGAAGCTCGGGCCATCGAGCGCGATCGCCGTCTCGTCTCCGGTGCCGCTCTGGTCGCGCAGCATCAGCCGGTATTCGCCGCCCGCGTCGGAGAAATACGCGATCGTCTTCCCGTCGGGCGACCATGCCGGATCGCGCTCGGCGATGCCCGGCGTGCGGGTGAGATCGCGGATGTCGCCCTTCTTCGCAGGGACGGTGAAGATGTCGCCGCGCGCCTCGAACAACGCCCGCATCCCGGTGGGCGAGATCCCGACGTGCTGAATGAACGGCACCGCGCTCGTGTAGCGCGGCCGGGTGTCGGGGAGATCGGGATCGATGTGAATCGAGATCGGCGTCGTGGTGCCGGCGGCTGGATCGAACAGGTGCAGGCGTCCGGCCTGCTCGTACACGATGACTCCCGCCCCGGCCGACGCCGCCTTGATATCGAAATCGGTGTGGTGCGTGAGCTGCCGCACCTGCTTCGACTTCGTGTCGTAGCCGTACAAGTTCATCGTGCCGTCCTTGTCCGACACGAAGTACACGACGTCGCCGATCCACATCGGCCAGGTGTCGTTCGTGTTGTCGTGCGGCACGACCTCGATGTCCTGCGTCTTGAAGTCGAAGATCCAGAGGAACGGCTCCTGCCCGCCGCGATAGTGGCGCCAGGTGTCCTCGGTCCAGAGATCGCGGATCGGGTTGTAGGCGATGCGGCCGGCATCGGCGGAGTACGCGCCGCGCTCCGCCATCGGCATCGGCAGCGGCTCCTCGAATCCTCCCTCGACGGGCACGGTGAACAGCCGGTCGAAGAACGAGTGCGAAGCCCGGGTCGACGCGAACAGCACCGCCCGTCCGTCCGGCGTCCAGCCCTCCACGACGTCCGCGCCCGGGTGGAACGTCAGGCGGCGCGGGTCTCCACCATCCACCGAGACGACGTACACGTCTGCGTTGCCGTCGTACTCCCCGGTGAAGGCAATCCACTTGCCGTCGGGAGAGAAGTATGGGTTGGTCTCGCGTCCCGGATGCACCGTGAGACGGCGCGCTTCACCGCCCGCGCGCGGCGCCACCCAGAGATCGTTGGCGTAGACGAAGGCCACATTGGTGGCGCTGACGGTAGGCGAGCGCAGCAGCAACGTCTCCGCTGGCGGCAGCGCGCGCCGCGGCGTGGGGCCCAGGCCGAGAGCAAGCAACGCAAACGAGGCACGACGCAGCACGAAACCTCCTAGTGGAGTCCGCCACCGACGAATTGCTTCACGAGATCTCCGATGACGGTCTTGGCATCACCGAACAACATCCAGGTATTGTCCTGGACGTACAGCTCGTTGTCGATCCCCGCGAAGCCGGGGTTCTTGCTGCGCTTGATCGCCAGAACCGTCTTCGCCTTGTCGGCATCGATGATCGGCATGCCGTAGATCGGCGAGTCCTTGGCGTAGCGCGCGGCCGGGTTCACGACGTCGTTGGCGCCGATCACGAGCGCGACGTCGCATTGCGGCATCTCCGGATTGATCTCCTCCATCTCCACCAGCGCCGAGTATGGGATGTTCGCCTCGGCGAGCAGCACGTTCATGTGCCCCGGCATCCGGCCGGCGACCGGATGGATGGCGAACTTGACGCTGATGCCCCGCTTCGTGAGCTGATCGTACAGCTCGCGGACCTTGTGTTGCGCCTGGGCGACGGCCATGCCGTAGCCGGGGATCACCACCACGAGGTTGGACTGCTCGAGCAGTTGGGCCGCGCCTTCCACCGATTCCTGCTTCCACACCTTCTGCTCACCGCTCGTCTTGACCTTCGCCACCGTGCCGAACGCGCCGAACAGCACGTTCGTGAACGAGCGGTTCATCGCCCGGCACATGATGATGGACAGGATGAGCCCGCTCGACCCGTCGAGCGCGCCCGCCGTCACGAGCAGCGCGCTGTTCAGGACGAACCCCATCGCCACGGCGGACAGCCCGGCATAGGAGTTCAGAATCGAGATCACGGTCGGCATGTCGGCGCCGCCGATCGGGATGACCAGCATGACGCCGAACAGCAACGCGAGCCCCGCGACGCCAAGAAAGGCGTTGCTCGCCCACGACGCCGTGGGGTGCAGGACCACGAGCACCCCGAGCACCACGGCGCCCGTCAGGACACCGAGGTTGACGACGTTCTGCCCGGGATACGTCACGGGCCGCTGCGGGATCCACGGCACCTCCTGCAGCTTGCCCGTCGCCATGAGGCTGCCGGTAAAGGTCAGGAAGCCGAGGATCACCTCCACCACGAGGGCGCTCATGTGGAACGTGGTGAAGTTCTCCGGGCCCTCCTGCTGCCAGAGGAAGAATTCCGCCACGCCCACGAGGCCGGCGGCGAGGCCGCCGAAGGCGTGCGACAACGCCGTCCGCTGCGGCACGGCCGTGAGCGGGACGCGCGACAGCGGGATCCCGACGATGAATCCGGCGGCGATGGCGATCAGGATCGCCCCATGGTGCACGATCTGCGGCTGGATCCAGGTCGCGCCGATGGCGACGAGCATCCCCGCCACGCCCGCGTACACACCGCGGCGCGCGGTGGTGGGATCATTCATCCAGTTGAGCGCGAAGATGAACAGCGCGGTCGCGGCGATCGCCGCGAACTGACCGATCGCCTGCATCATTGCTTCTTGAACATCTTCAGCATGCGGTCGGTGATGAGAAAGCCGCTGACGATGTTCGTCATCGAGGCGAACAGGGCCACGGCGCCGAGAATCCGGATCACTTTCGGATAGTCTCCGCCCGCGACGGCGAGCGACCCCACGACGGCGATCGCCGATATCGCGTTGGTGAGCGACATCAGCGGCGTGTACAGTAGCCGCGACACGCGCCGGATCACGCCCAGCCCGATGAACGTCGCGAGCACGAACACGAACAGCATCGACCAGTAGCCGGTCATGGCAGCAGCACCTTTCCGTCGTGGGCGACGCAGGTCGCCTTGGTGATCTCGTCTGCGAAGTCGAGCTGCAGCGCGCCTTCTTTGGTGATGTGGCCGAGGAAGCTCGCCACGTTGCGGGCGTACATCTGGCTGGCGTGCAGCGGCAGGGTCGCGGGCAGGTTGACGGGCCCGATGATCGTCACGCCGCGCTCGACCACGGTCTGCCCCGCCTGGGTCAGCTCGCAGTTGCCGCCGGTCTCGGCGGCGAGGTCGACGATGATGGAGCCGGGCCGCATTCCCGCCACGGCGGCGCGCGTGATCAGAATCGGGGCGCGCTTGCCGGGGATCGCGGCGGTCGTCACCACCACGTCCGCATCGCGCACGCTCTTCGCCAAAAAGTCGAGCTCACGCTGATGCTGGTCGGCAGACAGCTCCTTGGCATAGCCGCCCGTGCCCTCGGCCTCGACTTGGGTATCCATGGCGAGGAACTTGGCGCCGAGGCTCTCGACTTGTTCTTTCACCGCGGGACGCACGTCGAATCCCGCGACCACCGCGCCGAGGCGGCGGGCGGTGGCGATCGCCTGCAACCCCGCGACCCCGGCGCCCAGCACCAGGACGTGCGCGGGAAGCAGGGTCCCCGCCGCCGTCACGAGCATGGGGAAGAATTTCGGCGTGGCATCCGCGGCAAGCAGCATCGCCTTGTAGCCCGCGACCGTCGCCTGCGACGACAGCACGTCCATGGGCTGCGCCCGGGTGATACGCGGCAACAGCTCGAGGCTGAACGCCGTGATGCGGCGCTGGGCGAGCTGTTGAATCACCTCGCGATTGGTCGAGGCCTGCAGTTGTCCAATCAGTACGGCGCCTTCGCGCAGCTTGGCAATCTCAGGGGGAGCGGGCTTCTGCACCTTGCACACGATGTCGGCCGCCCACGCCGCGCCGATCGTGGCGCCGGCGGCCGTGAAGGCGTCGTCGGGAAACCCGGCGGCCACACCGGCACCGGTTTCGACGACGACGCTGTGCGACGCTTTGATGAGCCGGCCGGCGACCTCGGGAACGAGCGCGACGCGGCGCTCCGCTGCGGCGGTCTCTTGCGGGACCCCTACCTTCATCCTCGCCTCTGGTTCAGTGAGAGTGAATCGTCGCGACAGAAGCTATAGAGAAATGGGCTACCTTGCTGACTCGGACCCTTTCCCCAACCGATCCCGGTCGCGCTGCTGGGTCAGCAGTCGTTCGGTAAAGTCCATCCGTTCAGCGAGCTCACCGAGCTGGTGCTGCATAAGCTCCAACTGCTCGGTCAACTGCGTCAGTTGCCGCGAGTCGGTTCCGGCGCGGCCCACTGTCACCTCGGCGGCCCACTCGCGCAGCGGCAGTCCGTCGGCGTCACGGAACTCACCTGCGATCAGGAGCACCAGGTCGTAGAGCCACCAGATGGAGAGCCCACCGAGGGTGAGTGCCTGCCAGATACCGCTCTTCGTCCGTCCGGCGTAGAAGCGGTGCAAGCCGAAAATGCCCCCGAACGAAGCGAGCACCAGCGCGACTCCACGCGAGCGCGCGGAGGACGGGGGCGCAGCATGTTCTTCGCCTTCTGCCGGATCGTACTGTGCGGGATAGCGACCGGTCATGCGCCCAAGATACCGCGCACTCCGGGGAGGGGTTACTGGGTCGGTGCGGTTACGAACGCGTCGAGCTGGGCCCGCGGGAAGGCACCCGTCTGCCGAGCCACTTCTTTGCCGCCCCGAAACAGAATCATGGTGGGAATGCTGCGCACGCCGAAGGCCTGCTGGGTGACGGGATTGCGGTCGGTGTCGAGCTTCAATACCAGCACCTGCCCCATCCGCTCGCGGGCCAGGTCATCGAGCAGCGGCGCCATCATCTTGCACGGACCACACCAGTCGGCGTAGAAATCGACGAGCACCGGGATCCCGGTGCCCTGAATGACCTGTTGGAACGTCTCGTCGGATACGTGCAACGGCCGGTCGAGGAGGATGGGTCGCCCGCACGACCCGCACTTTGGGCCCTGCGCGACACGGTCGAGCGACACGCGGTTGAGCGTGGAACAGAACTGACAGGCGACGGTCACACTGCCGCCCGGTTTCGTGGTCTCCGTACTGGTGCCGGTGTTCATGATGACATCCTCATAATCGCTCAGGACAACATACTCCCCACCAAAACGACGCCACACCAGGCCCGGTTCCCCCGACGCTACATCGCCGTAATCCCGGAGGCGCGTGTGCGCGCCCAGATGTTCCCGGCCATTGACGCGGCGGCGGCGACTTCCGCGAGCCGCCCCACGAGAACCAATGCGGCCTGAGCGCTCATCTCCCCGAGACACACGAGCCCAATGCCGGCATTCAGGAATCCCCAGGCCGCCCACGCCAGCTGCTCGCGCCCGCGCGCCGCGCGCGTCATCCCGAACCGTGGAAAGATCCAATAGGCGACCCCCATCACGAGCTGCACGAACCACCCCACCAAGAGCAGCTCGAAGTGCACCGGCAGCCAGCGCCACATCCCGGGGGCGAATCCGGCGCCCTTGTTGGCGAGCAGCAGCGCGCCGAGCGTGAAACCTGCCCACAAGTGGAGCAGCGCGGCACGGATCAACCAGATGCTTACACGTGGCATGAGCTGCTCACCGTTCTTTCACACGCGGCCAGGTCGAGACGATGAACCCGGTCCCGGCGAGCCACTGGAACAGCGCGGCGACCACGAGCAGCATCCCGGCGTTCGTCGCTTCACCCACCACTCGTAGCCACAGGCCGGTGTGCAGCAACCCGAATGTCGCCAGCGCGATCCGGTCAGGTCCCCGGGGACTGTCCTTTGAGTATTTCGGGAACATCCAGTACGCCACGCCGAAGATCATCCCCGTGATCCACCCGACGACGAACAAGTGGATGGACACCGGGGCCAGCCAGGGCGGGCCACCAGCTGCCTGCCACACAAGCGCGGTGAGTGCCGCGAGGAAATACCCGAGTGCCAGCTTGATATACCAGCGCGTGAGCGGCGGCATCGTTACGGAACGATCGCCTCCGCCTCGATCTCGACCAGCATCGCCGGATCGACGAAGGCACTCACCTGTACCATCGTCGCCGCGGGCCGGATCGCGCCGAAGATCTCGTGGTGGGCTTTCGCAATCTGCTCCCATTCCTTGATGTTTGTGACGTACATGCGCGTGCGCACGACGTGCTGCAGCGTCGCCCCCGCGCGGACCAGAGCGCGCTCGATGTTGCGCAGCGTCTGCATGGCCTGCACGTACGAATCGCCGATCCCCACGAGCTTCCCCGATTCGTCGGTCGCGGTCGTGCCAGAAACGTGCACGACGTTGCCGACCCGGACCGCCCGTGAATATCCAACGACCGGCTCCCACGCCGTCCCGCTAGAAATGTTCAACCGACCTGGCACGCGACCTCCAACTGGGTGTGTTAACCCCGGGGCCATGCCCCGGGGTTTAGACCGCGCATGGCCTACTGCACTCCCAACACCTGCCGCAACGCCGGCTCGAGTTCCGGATACTGGAACTTGAACCCGGCCTCGACGAGCCGCGCCGGGACGATACGAGCACCCGACAACATCGCTTCTTCCGCGGCCGCTCGCCCGAAGATGAGACGGAGCGCGACCGGCGGGACGGGGAGCACCGCAGGCCGCCGCAACACCGCGCCGAGCAGCCGCGCGAACTCCGCGTTCGTCACTGGATTGGGAGCAGTCGCATTCACCGCTCCGCTCAGGCTCTCGCGCGTGATGGCAAATCGATAGACGGCGACAAGGTCATCCATGGTGACCCAGCTCCAGTAGCCTCTACCGCGACCGA
>DASTHG010000065.1:0-10623 GCA_035718325.1 Gemmatimonadales bacterium
CGCCTGGTTGACGGCGTTGTCGACTTCCTGGAGATCGGCTCCAGTAGAGATATCGAATGAAGAGAGGGAAGCCATGGAGCCAAGATAACTTGGCTCCGGGCCGTTATGACAGGAAACTCTCCAGGGCACGCGCCCGGCTAACGTGCCGCAACCGCGCCAACGCCTTTTCCTTGATCTGGCGCACCCGCTCGCGCGTGATGCCGAGCAACGAGCCGATCTCCTCGAGGGTCATCGGCTCCTGGCCTTCGAGACCGAAGTAGAGCCGCAGGATCTTGGCCTCCCGCTCCTTGAGGGTCGAAAGGACACCCTCGATCGACTCGGTGAGCGCGTGCTCGAAGATCTCGTCGTCAGGACCGGGATTCTGCGTGTCGGGCAGGTAGTCGAGCAGCTTGTTGTCTTCGCCTGGGGTGAGCGGCGCGTCGAGCGAGAGGTGCGCCTGGGAGATCGAGAGCGTCTTGGCGACCTCCTCTTCCGAGATGTCCATCCCTTCGGCGATTTCCTCCACTGTCGGCTCGCGGCCCAGCTCCTGGAGCAGCGACGCGGACCGCTTGCCGATGCGGTGCAGCGTTCCCGCCCGGTTGAGCGGCACCCGCACGATGCGCGATTGCTCGGCGAGCGCCTGGAGGATCGCCTGCCGGATCCACCACACCGCGTAGCTGATGAACTTGATGCCTTTGGTCTCGTCGAATTTATGCGCCGCGCGGATCAAGCCGAGGTTGCCCTCGTTGATCAGATCCGAGAGCGAGACGCCCTGATTCTGGTATTTCTTGGCGACGCTGACGACGAAGCGCAGGTTCGACCGCACCAGCTTGTCGAGCGCCTCGGCATCGTTGCGCTTGATGCGCTGGGCCAGCTCGACCTCGTCCTCCCGCGTGATCAGCGGGTACTGGCTGATCTCGCGCAGGTATTGGTCGAGCGATCCTTCGTCGAAGGACACCCGTTTAGCCGTGTTCAGGCGCATGCGTCACCCCTGTCCCAAAGCAAGTTGGGAGCTCTTGTCCTCAATGAATGAGCGATCCGAGCCGGCTCCAGCGAATGTCCGTCAACCACGGGAGCACGTCGTGTGTCCCCCGGTCATAACTGAAATACACCAGCAGCGTCCGCCCTTTGACGGCGGTCGCATCGACGAATCCCCAGTAGCGGGAATCCGACGAATCGTCGCGGTTGTCCCCCAGCACGAAGTACTTTCCCGCCGGCACGACCAGGGGACCCCATTCGTCGCGCTGCGGATGGTAGCGGCGACGATCGTCGTCCGAGCGCGCCAGCAGAAACGGGCGCTGCCACTCGAAATCGGGACTCGTCACGTCGTTGTCGGGATCGATGCGCTGCACGTACGGCTCGGCGAGCCACTGGCCGTCGACGAGCACACGCCCGTGCCGCATCGCGACCGTGTCGCCCGGCGTGCCGATCACGCGTTTGACGTAGTCCTGGCTGGGGTCGCGCGGATAGGCGAAGACGATCACATCGCCGCGCGCAGGCATGCGAAACCCCGGCAGGCGGGCCTTGGTGCCCGGGATCTGCGCGCCGTACAGCGCCTTGTTGACGAACAGGAAATCGCCGGTGAGGAGCGTACGCGTCATGCTGCCGCTGGCGATCTGGAATGCTTCGAAAAAGAAGGTCTTGATGATGAGGAACAACACGAGCGCCATGCCGATCGACCGCATCCAACTGTCGAACCACCGCGCAAGCCTGGAGCGGCGGCGTTCGGGGACAACTGGCCCCCCGGGCGGTATGGCGCCGGGCACAGGCAGGGGGCCCCCCAAGTCATGCATGCAATTCACTTTACAAAGATGGGGCGCACGGCGCAACCGTCACCGCCCACTCCCGTTGAGCCGCCCAGCGGCGTACCCGGTCGCGAAACTCCTCGGGGGGTGCCGTGTGAGTCACGCGGGCGGCGAGACAGGAAGAGTCACCTTCCCGCTCGATCCGCACCCAGGTGGGTCGGGCGTCCTCGAGCGATGACAAGGCATCGGGATCGATCGCCACACCGTGGCGGGCGAGCAGGACGAGCAGACTCTCGTGGGGCACGCGCCGATTCTAAGCATTCGGTCGCGCGATGTGTCATCGGAACTACGCGAGAAGCATCATGTTCGCGCGAGCATTCAACGCGCGATCAATCGTCGGTCACGAATCCCCGGCGAGCAGGACCGCGGGCGCGGTGCGCGCGACGCGCCACGCGGGGAGCAGCGCACCGGCGACGGCAGCCAGCGTGAGCAAGAGGGAGAAGCGCACCACGACCCCGGGCTCCCACGGAGGGAGTCCGGCGAGGACGGAGGTCAGCCCGCCCCAGAGCATCATGCCGCACCACAGCCCCACCGCCACACCTCCCACTGCGACACCAGCGGCGCGGACCAGTACGTAACCGATCACCGCGCGCCGCCGAGCGCCCACCGCACGGCGCACCGCCAAATCGTGCGACACCGACGCGACCCAGAGTCCCATCACGACGAACGTCCCCAGCGTCGCGATCGACAGCAACACCCACCCTTCCACGCCGAACAGACTGCCGAACCAGCGGATCGGCGCGGCTTCCCGGGCCACGCGCTGCGCTTCGGTCTGGTGCGCGACGGAGATTCCTGGCCCCAGCGTCGCCTGCAGGGCGTTTCGCACCTCGTCCGCCGTGTCTCGCGACTCGGGCCCTGCGCGCACCAGGAGGTCGACCACGCGTGCCGGGTGCTGCAGCACAGTCAGGTAGACGGCGTAGGGAGACTGCAACCCGCCGCCGAACGCCGCCGGCAGTTGATCGGCGACGACCCCGACGACGGTGTACCAGGTCGCCGGCGCATGGCCGATCTGAATGCGACGCCCGACCGCCTGACCCTGTTGAAAGTCGTCCGCGGCGAGTGATCGACTGATAACGGCAACGCGCGGCGCGTTCCAATCGTCGGCATCGGTGAGCGCGCGCCCGGCGACGACCGGGAGCCGCAGCATGCGAAAGGTGTCCGCGCTGACGAGGTAGTGCGTCGCGTACGGCAGCCGGAACGGTACGTAAATCCCGCCCCAAAAACACTGCCCGCAGTCAGTGAGCACACCGTCGCCGGTGCCGGTCCCCACCAGCACACCGGGACTCATGAGACTCGCGCTCCGGGATTCGACGCCCCCACGCAGCGTGCGGAGCAACGCCGCGTAGGAGGCCGATCGGTCTGCCGGTCGCGCGGTCGCCACCTGGACTTCGAACAGCTCCCCGCTCCCCTGCGCGGCTCGCTCCGTTCCTCCGAGTCGCGCCGCGTGGCGCTCCAGAAGCGCCGCGGCAGCGAGCACGGTGAGGCTGACACCAAGCTGCAGCGCGGGCAGCACGAGCTCGAGCGCCCTCCCCCGGCGGCCCCCGAGTGGAGTGCGGCGGCGCGTCGCGGTCACCGGCCACACGAGTCCCAGCCCCAGGAGAACCACCAGGATCGTGACAGCGGCCGCTGTCCCGCGGACCCCACCGGTTGAATAGGGTCCGGGCCACTGAGCCAATGCCATCCTGCTCCCCGTCAGCCCGCTCGTGCCACCCAACGCGACCGCTGCTCCGACCACGACGGCCGCCTCGGCCAGTGCTGCTGCGAGCAGCAGGCGTCGCGATGCACCCACCGCCCGCCGTACTACCAGCTCCTGTGTCCGCCCAGAGGACCGGGCGGCGGCGACGGCGATGATCGTGATGGCCGCCACGATCCCGACACCGGAGGTCACGAGCAGCAGCAGCGCGAACAACTGCTGGGTCGCGGCCGACCGGACCACGGCTGGTGCGGTAGCAAGAGCACTCGTGGAGATCTGCAGATCGGGAACCGGCACGGCAACGGGGACGATGCGAGGCCCCATCCCCGTTGGCGCCAGCAGGCCACTCACGACGATGGCGCCGAACAGGGCGGCGGTCCCAGCCAGGACGAGCAGCATAGTCGTGACCCAGTGGGCGCGCAGCGCCCACCGCGCGGGCGCGAGGGCGCTCGTCAGGGGTGCTCGCAGCCGGGTCACGACACGCTGGCGAGCTTGCGAGTCTGGGATGTCTTGTGCTTCGCCGCTGCCTTCAACAAATCCATCACCACGCGCACCGCCGGATTGGTGTCGCGCTCCCGCGCCAGGATGTCGATGCCCCAAGGGAGGTCAAAGCCGGCGATCGGAATCCCGATCGTTCCGAGGGGCGGCCGGTCGCGCTGCGAGAGGAACCCGAGGCACCACCCCTTCCCTTGCCCGGCGAGGGACCAGACCGTGTGCAGCCCATCATGGACGCCGTCGATGCGCGGCGTCAGCCCGATATTCGCCAGGGCGCTCATCACGCGATCATGCAGCAAGGGATGGAAAGAGCGTTTCATGAAGAGGAAGGGAACGTCGGCCAGCTCGGCCGGCTGGATTACTGTACGTTGCGCCAGCGGGTGCGAAGTGCTGATCAGGGCCAGCTGCACCCGATCTTCCACGACGCGCTGCAGTCGAAAGCCTTCACAATCCTCGAGCTCGATGTAGGAGTGGGCCAGACCGAGGTCGATCTCGCCGCGGCGCAGCGCGGGCAACTGCAATGGCGAGGCCATCTCCTCGATGGTTACATGCACGTGGGGGTGCCGGGCCGCGCATTCGTTGAGTGCAGCGGTGAGAATCTCGCTCGTCGCGACGGTCGCCACGGCCCCGATGACGCAGCGCCCTTCCATTCCGCGCCGCGAGCGGATCGTCTCCTGCACCAGCCGCTCAATCGACAACAGCAAGGCTGGACAGTCTCCCGCCAGCGCGCTGCCCGCCGCCGTGAGCATAACGCCGCGCGCCGACCGGTCGAGCAGCGAGAAACCGGTGGCGTGCTCCAGCTCTTTCAGCTGGCGCGACAGGGCCGGCTGTGTGACGCCGAGCTGCTCGGCGGCGCGTCCGATCGTCTGCGTCGCGGCCACGCCGAGTAGCGCGCGGAGGTGCCGGATGTCCAGCGCCTGCGGGACGGTCCCCGGCTGGCGGCGTGCAGCCCGCTTGCGGACGGCCGGGACGGAGCGAGGCTCGGCTGCGACGCAGCCGTCCGGGTCCCGGCGGGCGAGGTCGAACCCCGCTTCCAACACCGTCCGCACCACGGGGCGACGCTCGTTGGCGCGCCAGGTGAACCACGCTCGTCCGGCGAGATCCAGTCCGTCGAGCGGGACGGCAATGGTGGCTTCCGGGGGCACCGTGGCGAGCGAGTGCGAGACCGGGGTCCACCCACGGCCGGCTGCCACGGCGACGTGCGTGCCGTGCAGCCCGGTGTCGAGGACGAGCAGGGGGGACTGCAACCCGCTCGCCCGGAGCGCCATGAGGCCGCGCTCCAGCAGGGGTTTGGGGTACCCGTAATGGGCAAGCACGATCGGCAGCACGCCGAGCTCGGGGACGGTGAGTCGGGGCTTCGCGGCAAGCGGGTGTGCGGCAGGCAGCAGCGCGTGATCGACACTCTCCATCCACAGCGGAGCCGCCGCGAGCGTCGACTTGGATTCATCGAAGATGGTCACCGCAACGTCGATCTCGCTACTGGAGAGGTCGTCAATCGCTTCGCGGTAGTCGCGCTCCTGCAGGACGAACGTAATCTCGGGATGCTCGTGCCGCAGCAGCTCTTCAAGTTTGCCGAGAAAGCCGCGGGCGATCGCGAATCGCAGCGCTCCGACGACGACGCGGCCGCGTCGCCCCGCCGCCGTCGCTTCGGCGCGCTCCAGGGACCAGGTGATGTCCGACAACAACTGGGCAGCTCCGCGTGCCAGCGCCTCGCCGGCGAGCGTCGGCGTGACGCCCTTCGCGTGCCGCTCGAGCAGCGTCACTCCGAGCTCGTGCTCGAGATCACGGATCTGACGCGATAGCGCTGGCTGGGCTACGCGCAGCTCCGTTGCGGCGTGGCTCATGTTGCGCGTTCTGGCGACGGTGACGAAGTACCGCAGGTGCCGCAAGTCCAACGTAGCGCTCCGTTTCTGCTATACGCTCCGCTATGCACTCCAGGTATGCAACTCCCAGCGAAGGAGTATTGGACCCTCACAGCCGCCCGTTGCTAGAATGTCGCCCGCGCGTGACACGGTCGTTACACGGCGCGCGCAGGCAGAGAGCCCTGCCCCGAATGAACGCCGAGCTATGGGAGAGACGATACGATGGTCGTAGTCAAACCCGCCAGCCGCTCCGTGGCACCACCGCTGAGCCTGGCGGACGTGATCCGGAACCCGGGAGCACTGCGTACGGTGTTCCAGCCGATCGTCCGTTGCCGCGACGGCAGCTGGAGCCTGCACGCCCTGGAATGCCTCACCCGGGGCCCCAACGGCTCGCCGTACGCGGAAGCCGCTGTGCTGTTCGCCGCGACGCGGGCCTGCCACCTCGAAGCGATGATGGACCGCGCCTGCGTCACTACGGCGCTCGAAACCGCCGCGCATTGCGGCATCAAGTCGCCGCTGTTCGTCAACGTCAGCCCGGTCACGCTCATGTCCGACCGGAGCTTCCCCGACTTCCTCGCCACCACCGCGGCCGGAAACGGCGTCGATTGGCGGCGCGTAACGGTCGAGGTCGTCGAACAGGAGCGCGATTGCGACGCCAAGGCGCTGATGCCGGCGCTGCGCTCGCTGCGGGAGCTGGGCGTGCACGTCGCGCTCGACGACTTCGGGGCGACCAAGACCGATGCGCAACCACTCGAATCCTGCCAGTGCCGTCCCGATGTCGTGAAGCTCGACGGACGCCTGTTCCGCGAAGCCCACCACAAAGCGAGCACACGCCAGCGTCTCACGACCGTCCTCGAGCAGGTCCGGCAGACCGGGCTCGAAGTGGTCGCCGAAGGTGTGGAGAGCGATTGCGACCTGCAGCTCGCCGCCCATTTCGGGATCGAGCTGGTACAGGGCTTCCATGTGTGCCGTCCCCTCGCCGGAGAGTTCGCCGCGCGCGCCGAATCGCAGTTCGGCCTCGCGGCGTCCGCCTGATCGCCATGCCCGAACCCATTGTGCTCCGCAACGCCCCCATGACGCACGTCGGCCGCAAGCCGCGCGTCCTGATCGTGGACGACTCACCGACCTACCGTCTGTGGCTCGAGATGATGCTGAAGCACCGGTACGAGGTGTTCACGGCGGAGGACGGCGAAGCAGCGCTGCGCTGCGGCATGAGCGTGCGCCCGGACCTCATCCTCCTGGACATCGTCATGCCTAAGCTCGACGGACTCTCCGCATGCAAAGCCCTGCGCGAGCGTCCGGAGACGCGGACCACGCCGATCATCCTCGTGACCTCGCAAAACGAAGAGTGGGACGTCGAGGCAGGGTTTACGAGTGGTTGCACCGACTATGTCCTGAAGCCCGTCGATCAGCTCGAGCTGCTCGCCAAGGTGGAGAGCTGGCTCGACATCGCGGTCGACCAGGGGAGCGGCGCGTGATCGGGCTTCCCGACCAGCTGATCGAGCCGGTGCCCGCCCGCCGCGAACCGGGGTCGGTCGACGCGGAGTGCGGTCGCGTGTACCTGCACCCGGGCCAATTCACGGTCGCCGTCGCGCCCTGCACCATCACCACGATCCTCGGGTCGTGCGTCGCCGTCGCGTTGTTCGATCCGGTCGCGCGCATCGGCGGCCTCAACCACTTCCTGCTGCCACGCGCCCCGGGCAAGAGCAACTCGCTCCGCTTTGGGGATGTGGCGGTGCCGCGGCTCGTCGACGCGATGGTGGAATGCGGCGCCGTGCAGCGCCGCCTGCAGGCGAAGGTCATCGGCGGCGCGTGCGTGCTCGACGTCTATCGCGATCACCCCTCGCACGTAGGCCGGCAGAACGTCCTGGCGGCGCTGCAGGCGCTGTTCGAGGCCAGCGTGCCCGTCGTCATGAGCGACGTCGAAGGCAACCGCGGTCGGCGCGTAGTGCTCCACGCCCACACCGGCGACCTCGTCGTCAAGGTGCTGTAGGCCATGGTCATGGATGCCGAGCTGCAGCGCATCGCCGACGTGTACCGCACCGAATCGGCCGAGAACCTGTCCACGATGGAGCAGGCGCTGCTGGCGTTGGAGCGCAGCGGCCGCTCCGACTCGGGGCTCGTGCACGCCGTGCTGCGCGCGGCGCACACCCTCAAGGGCAACAGCGCCACGATGGGATACGAGGCCGTGGCGCAGGCAGCGCACCAGCTGGAAGATCAGTTGGAGCGACTCCATGACGGGACCCTGCCCTTCAGCGGGGATCTGATCACGCGCTTCCTCGAGGCGGTGGACGGCTTGCGACGCCTGTTGCGCGCCGCGATCGACGCCGAGCCGGTCGTCGCGCGCATCGGCGAAACCGCGCCGGCCGAGCCGAAGGGAGCGGCACGCGACGCTTCGCTACGCGTCAACGTCGCCCGGCTCGACACGCTGCTCGACCTCACTGCCGAGATCACGATCGCGCGTGGGCGGCTGGCCCAGCTCGTCGTCCCCGGCGAGACGGTCACGGAATCGGCGGTGGCGACGTTGGGACAGCTGGAGCAGCTGCACGCGGCCGTCCAGGAAGAAGTGATGCGGCTGCGCATGGTGCCGCTCGGCCCGACGCTGCGCGCCTGCCACCGGACCGTGCGGGATATCGCGCGCAAGCAGGGGAAGCAGGTGCAGCTCGTCATCGAGGGTCACGACGTCGAAGTCGACACTTCCATCGCCGAGCAGATGCGCGATCCCCTCACCCACATGATTCGCAACGCCGTCGACCACGGGATCGAGCTGCCCGCCGACCGCGTGTCCTCCGGGAAGCCCGCGTCGGGAACGATCACGTTGCGCGCCCTGCACCGCGCCGGCTCGGTCGTCATCGAGCTGGTGGACGACGGGCGTGGACTCGACCGTGCTCGCATCGCCGCCAAGGCCGAGGTCGCCGGACTCGTCGCGGATACCAAGGCGCTGACGGACGAGCAGCTCCTGTCCTTGATCTTCGAGCCCGGCTTTTCGACCGCCGCTGAAGTGACGGCGGTCTCGGGCCGCGGCGTCGGTATGGACATCGCGCGCCGCCACATCCGCGGCTTGCGCGGCACCATCGACACCACGTCGACTCCCGGCTCCGGCACGCGGTTCACCATCCAGCTGCCCCTGACGGTCGCCATCATCGACGGCTTCCGCGTGCGGGCCGGGGGCGAGGTCTACGTGCTCCCGCTCGAAGCGGTCGAGGAGTGCCTCGACGGCCACGGCGTGCGCGGCCGCCCGGGAGAGCGTGCCGAGGACGGCGTGCTCAACCTGCGCGGTGCCCCGGTGCCGTACGCGCGGCTGCGCGACGTGCTCGGTCTGCCGGGCGTGCCGGCGGCGCGGGAGAGCGTCGTCGTCGTGCGCCACGGTGAGCGCCGCATCGGGCTCGTCGTGGACGTGCTGGAGGGCGACTGCCCGGCGGTCATCAAACCGTTGAGCGGTGTGTTGCAGCAGCTCCCCGGGATCGCCGGATCCACGATCCTCGGCGATGGACGGGTCGCGTTGATTCTCGATGTACCCCAGGTGATCGGGCTCGCCAGAGAGACGAGCCGTGCACGGAGCCACCAGGCGTCGGCCTGACGTGGCGCATTCCACACTCACAAGCGTCGCCTGAGGCGACGCAGGAGACGAAGCAATGTTGCGGTCGGTGAAGATCGGTGTTCGGCTGTGGGGACTCACGGGTGGCCTGCTCGTCGCGGCCGTGGTGCTGGCGCTGGTCGGGCTGCAGGGCGCCCGCGCCGTGGAGCAGCGGCTTCACGATGCGACCGACGCCGCGCAGTCGGCGATGCGCACGCTGGACGCGACGCGCGCCGCGCAAGTCCACTTCAAGGTCCAGGTGCAGGACTGGAAGGACATTCTGCTGCGCGGCAGCGACTCGACCGCGTTCGACAAGTACCTCACCGGCTTCGCGCAGGAGGAGCGCGCCGTGCAGACCGGGCTGGCCGCCATTCGCCAGCAGGTCATCCAGACGGGCGCCGACACGACGACGCTCGATTCGCTGATCCGGTCGCATGCCGATCTGGGCCAGCGCTACCGCACGGCCCTGACGCGGTACAACGGCCACGATTCCAAGTCGGCGCACGTCGTCGACAGCCTCGTCAAGGGAATGGACCGCGCCCCCACCGCCGCATTCGACTCGGTCGTGCAGGACATCGCGACCGACGGCGAGGGGGACATGACGCGTCTCGCAGATCGGGCCAATGCCGCGTACACGCGCATGCGCACGAGCTTCTTCGTGCTGCTGATCGCAGCCATCGCGCTGGCCGCGGCGTTCGCGACCATGATCATCCGCGGCATCGTCATCCCGATTCGGCATGGGGTGGAGCTCGCCGAAGCGGTGTCGAGCGGCGATCTGCTGCGCGACATCACCGTCGACGGCAAGGACGAAATCGGACAGTTGCAGCGCGCGCTGCGCGAGATGTCACTGCGCCTGCGCGAGACCATGACCCAGGTCCGGGCCGGCGCCGATGCCCTGTCCGCCGCGTCGGGGCAGGTCGCCTCCACGGCCCAGTCGCTGTCCCAGGGCACGAGCGAGCAGGCAGCGTCGGTGCAGGAGACAACGGCCGGGCTCGAAGAGATGAGCGCCTCGATCACGCAAAACGCCGAGAACGCCCGCCAGACCGAGCAGATGGCCCTCCAGGGGGCGCAGGACGCCGAAGGCTCGGGCGAGGCGGTGCGCCAGAGCATGGCGGCGATGACCACCATCGCCGAGAAGATCTCGATCATCGAGGACATCGCCTACCAGACGAACCTGCTGGCGCTGAACGCGGCGATCGAAGCGGCGCGGGC